>DNLQ01000163.1:0-5649 GCA_003488415.1 Ruminococcus sp.
GTGCTGGAGGCTCTGAAAACTGCCGGAAGACGGGATCTCATCGGTACATCTCCAAAGTGTCTTGTGGAGGACATCCCCCGAACCGGCGGAAAGGGCGGTGACAGAAATTGGCAGAAAAACTCAGCCCGACAGACCTTACAGAAGAACAGGAACGCCTCCTTGAAGAAGTCAGACAGGAGGTCAGGAAACACCGGGAAGAAAAAAGGCGCAGGCGTGAAGCACTGATCGGAACAGCGATAATAATACTGATACTTGCCGCTGTATTCTCCGTTATCTTCTCAGGCTGCACTCCCCGTCATCCTCAGCCCGGGGATCAGCTCACGGTACATTTCATCGACGTAGGTCAGGGTGACTGCACTCTGCTGACTGCCGGAGGAGAGACTATGCTGATAGACAGCGGAGAGGTCTCGGAGTTCAGTACTGTAAAGGCTTACCTTACGGAGTGCGGTATAAAGCGGCTGGATCACATCGTCGTCACTCATCCCCATTCCGACCATATGGGAGCGATGGCACAGATAATAGAGTGCTTTGATACAGGCGAAGTGATAATGCCGGCTGTACCGGATGAATATATCCCGGTAACAGCCTGGTTCGGTGACTTCCTTGATGTTATGGAGCGGCGGAAGATACGTCTTATCCCAGCCGAGCCGGGAATGCGTTTCATGCTTGGCGACGCTCAGTGTCTTGTGACAGCTCCTTTGACCATGTCGGCTGATGATCTTAACAACTTCTCCGTGGGACTTCGCATAACTCACGGCGCAAATACATTTCTGCTGGCAGGGGATGCGGAACGTGCGGAGGAGCTGGACATGGTATCATCCGGGACAGCTGACAAAGTGACCGTGCTGAAGCTGAATCATCACGGAAGCCCCACATCCTCATGTGAGGAATACCTGAGAGCTGCAAGTCCGGAGCTTGCGGTCATCTCCTGCGGAGCGGGCAATCCATACGGACATCCTGCCGATGAAGTGTTGGAAAGACTTGAACGCTACACACGCAGGATATACCGCACAGATCTTCACGGAAGCATCGTGTTCCGGTCTGACGGTGACGAACTTTCTGTAGGGACCGAAAGGAGCGGCAAATGACCGTAAGAGCTGTTATTGACCGTTTTGAAGGAGAGTATGCCGTACTTGAGACAGAGGGCGGCATGACAGAGATCCACAGGGCGCACCTTCCCGGAGCTGCAAGGGAAGGAGACATTGTGTACTATAGCTGCGGAGGCTGGTCTGTTGACCGTGAGGAAACGGAAAAGCTCCGCCGGAAAAACAGTGAAAGGCTGAACAGGCTTTTCTCCGGAGGTGAAATGAATGACTGATACGATCATAGTGGGCGGAGGAGCGGCAGGCTGTATGGCAGCCATACAGGCTGCAAGGCTTGGAAAGACGGTGACTCTGTTCGAGCGCAATGACAGGCTTGGGAAGAAGCTGCGGATAACAGGCAAGGGACGCTGCAACCTCACCAATGATTCACCGATGCAGGAGCATATGGAGAATATACCCGTGAATGCACGTTTCCTGTACAGTGCCTTTTCCGCCTTTGACGCATATGACACCAAGGATTTTTTTGAGTCCCTGGGAGTCCCGCTGAAGACGGAGCGTGGGAACAGGGTGTTCCCGGTGAGTGACAGGGCAGAGGATATAGTTTCGGCACTGAGCCGTGAGATCGGCCGCCTGGGAGTTGATGTTATACACAAGCGTGTGACTGCCCTTATCATTGAGGACGGAGCCTGTGCCGGAGTACGTGCAGGCGGAAAGGAATATCGCAGCGGTTCAGTACTTATTGCCTGCGGAGGGAAGTCCTACCCCACAACAGGCTCTGACGGCGACGGATACACATTTGCGGAGTCTGCCGGACACACGGTAACTCCGCTGAAACCGAGCCTTGTACCTCTGACCTCGCCGGACAGATTTTGTGCGGAGCTGATGGGACTGTCCCTGAGGAATGTCACACTTACCCTGTATGACGGCAGCAAGGAGATATACAGCGAGCTTGGGGAAATGCTCTTTACTCACTTCGGACTCAGCGGGCCTCTGGTACTCAGTGCCAGCAGCCATATACGTGAAATGGAGCCTGACCGCTACAGCGTAAGGATAGACCTGAAACCGGGACTGACTCCGGAGCAGCTTGATGCAAGGCTGCAAAGGGACTTTGCGGAGAACCTCAACCGTGATTTGCGTAACGGGATACGGGCTCTGCTGCCGGCGAAGCTGATACCCGTGATAATAAAGCTCTCCGGCATTCCGGAAGATCAGAAGGTGAACAGCATAACCCGTGAGCAGCGTCACAGTTTCGGGGAACTGATAAAGTCGTTCCCGGTGCGTATTTCCGGATTCCGTCCCATAGACGAGGCTATAATCACCAGCGGAGGGGTCTCCGTCAGGGAAATAGATCCCAGGACAATGGAGTCAAAGCTGCTGCCGGGACTGTTCTTTGCCGGCGAGGTCATAGACGTAGACGCATATACCGGAGGCTTCAATCTACAGATCGCATTTTCCACAGCCTATGCGGCTGCACAGTGCCTATGATAAAGGAAAAGCACTGGCGTACAGCCTTCCGGTACGTATTTGAATTCGTTACCGCAGGGCTTGTGGGCTGGATATATGAGGTAGCGACACTGTGGCTGATGTATCATTACTACGAAAACCGTGGCATACTCCATCTGCCGATAATACCCATATACCCGACAGGAGCGTTCATACTTCTTGTACTGCTCCGTAAAAGGCGGCTCAGACCGCTGCCTCTGTTTGCAGTTGCATTCGTAGTCACAACAGTATTTGAACTTGGGGCATCCTATCTGCTGGAGTTCATATTCCACCAGCAGTTCTGGACGTATCAGGGATGGTATCTGTCCATACTCGACCGCTCCTGTGTGATCTCCTCCGCTATCTTCGGACTGCTGTCAGTGGTGTATTTCTTCGGGCTGCATCCGCTGTCCGGAAGGCTCAGCAGCAGTCTTCCGCTGACATTCTGCAAGGTGTTCGCATCAGCTGCCGCCGCAGCAGTTCTGGCTGATCTGGCAATATCAGTGACAGAGCTTCTGATGAAAAGATGAACCTGTACAAATAATGCGTGACCGCATACAATAATATAAAGGAGAATGAAAATGAAAAAAACTATCAACATCGCTATTGACGGTCCTGCCGGCGCAGGCAAGAGCACTATCGCAAAGATGGTATCGAAAGAGCTTGGATTCATATATGTGGATACCGGAGCGCTTTACAGAGCTGCCGCACTGTACATCACCGAGAATGGCATAGCTGATGAAGACATCCCGGAGGAGCTTGAAAAGGCAGACATCTCTCTGCGCTTCGTGGACGGAGTACAGTGTGTGTATGTCGGAGACAGGGACGTTTCCGGACTTATCCGCACTCCTGAGATCTCTATGGCGGCTTCACGCACCTCAGCTATCCCGGCGGTAAGAGCCTATCTGTTCGAGACTCAGAAGAAGATCGCTCGTGAGAACAATGTCATCATGGACGGCAGGGACATTGGTACAGTAGTCCTTCCGGACGCCGATGTTAAGATATTCCTGACAGCATCTGCCGAGGAAAGAGCTAACCGACGCTACAAGGAGATGCAGGAAAAGCCGGACTGTCCGCCCTACGAGGAGATACTCCGTGACATAATCCAGCGTGACTATCAGGATATGCACCGTGAGACTTCTCCGTTAAAACAGGCAGAGGATGCAGTACTTGTGGACACTACTGAGCTTGACCTCCGTCAGTCCGCAGATACTATAGTAGAGATCATCCGGGAAAGGACAGAATGATGTTCTACATTGTAAAGTTTCTTGTAAGGCTGGCATTTACCATAGCATACAGATTAAGATATGAAGGTGCGGAGAATATCCCGAAGGGGACGTCAGTGATATTTGCCTCAAACCACCGTACCAACGCAGATCCGCCGATAATAGGCTCCGGCACAAAGGGCAGGCACAGCTTCATGGCAAAAGAGGAGCTGTTCAAAAATCCGTTATTCGGCTGGCTGATAGGTTCACTGGGAGCATTTCCGGTATCACGGGGAAAGGGCGATATGGGAGTCATCGACACTGCAATAGAGCGTCTGAACAGCGGTACTAACCTGATGATCTTTCCGGAGGGCACACGTTCCAAGGACGGAAAGGTACACCGGGGGCATACCGGAGCAGCGCTTATCTCAGCGAAGTCCGGAAAACCGATAGTACCCGTAGGCATCTGCTTCGGAGAGAAGCTGAAGTTCCGCACTCCGATAACAGTGAAGTACGGAAAACCTGTCTACCCGGAGGAGTACGTAGACAACCCTGAAGAGCCTAATCCGAGACAGCTTGTGAAGCTGAAGAACCGGTACATGGAGGAGATAAGGCTCCTTGTGGAGGGAGAAAGCGAGGAAATACCGGCAGAAACACAGTCCGGAGACAGTGCGGAGGAACAGTTAAATGACTAAAATAACAGTAGCTGAGTCAGCCGGATTCTGTTTTGGGGTTGACAGAGCTGTAAAAATGGTGTATAATGAACTGGGGAAAAATACAAGAGTGGCGACGCTCGGACCGATCATACATAATCAGGACGTTGTAAATGATATGCTTGCCAAGGGAGCAAGAGTAATAGACTCTGTGGATGAACTCCAGCCAGGCGAGACTGTTGTCATAAGATCCCACGGCGTAGGCAGGGAAGTATACGAAAAGATCGCAGAAAAAGGCAATCGTATGATAGATGCTACCTGTCCCTTCGTATCGAGGATACACAAGATCGTTGCTGAAATGACCGGAAAGGGCTATCTTGTTTTTATTGCTGGTGACGCTCTCCATCCCGAGGTTCAGGGAATCGTTGGTCATTGTAGCCAAAAACCGATAGTTTTTAGGGATAATATTGAGCTAAGTGACATTTTTGCGAAATCCGGAAATATTTTTAAAAAACCACTTGCTTTTGTTGCTCAAACAACTTATAATATAATTATATGGCAAGAGTGTTTAAAGATGATTCCGAAGGACGATCCGAACATCATTATATATGATACTATATGCAATGCAACGGAGAAAAGACAGTCCGATGCCGCAGAGCTTGCAAGGAATTCCGACATCATGTTTGTGGTGGGGGGGAAGCACAGCTCCAATACGGTCAAGCTGTCTGAGGTGTGCAGCAGGTACTGCACTACGTATCATATCGAGAATTCGGATGAGCTTTCCGCTTTAAAGCTGCCCGATGCCGACAGGATCGGTATTACAGCCGGAGCATCTACCCCGGCACATATTATCAAGGAGGTATTCTTAGCTATGACAGAATACGAAAACAACATTACTAATCCCGAAGAGGAAGTCTTTGATGAAGCGGCTATCGACAAGTCCTTCAAGAAAATACATACAGGAGAAAAGGTCAAGGGTATCGTTGTAAGCGTTGGCAACGCAGAGATCACAGTAGATCTTGGCACAAAGCACACCGGCTATGTAAAGCTGGAAGACCTTACAGACGATCCTTCAAAGAAGCCCGCTGATCTGGTAAGCGTAGGCGACGAGATCGACCTGATCGTTATCAAGGTGAACGATGCTGAGGGTACCGCTGCTCTTTCAAGAAGAAAGGTAGAGGAGCAGGAAGGTTATGAAAAGATCATGAAGGCTAAGGAAGAGGGCACTGTTATCGAAGGTGTTGTACAGCACGTTGTTAACAAGGG
>DNLQ01000163.1:5841-14689 GCA_003488415.1 Ruminococcus sp.
AGAAAGAGAGCAGTAGGCTCTATCAGAGACGTGCTCAACGCTCAGAAGGAAGAGGCTAAGGCAAAGTTCTGGGATGAAGCAGAGATCGGAAAGACATATGTCGGCAAGGTTAAGTCACTGACCAGCTTTGGTGCATTCGTAGATCTCGGCGGCATCGACGGAATGGTACACATTTCCGAGCTCTCATGGAAGCGTATCAAGCATCCCTCTGAGGTCGTAAATGTAGGCGATACACTTGAGGTATACATCAAGGATCTCGACCGTGAGGCGAACAGGATCTCTCTTGGCTTCAAGAAGGCTGAGGAGAATCCCTGGGAGATCTTCAAGTCCACATACCATGTAGGCGATGTTGTTAAGGCTACTATCGTTTCTACAACGAGCTTCGGCGCATTTGCTCAGATCATCGACGGTGTTGACGGTCTTATCCACATCTCTCAGCTTGCTGACAAGAAGGTCGAGAATGTTAAGGATGTAGTATCCGTAGGCGATGTTGTTGATGTAAAGATCATCGACATTGATCCTGAGTCCAAGAGGATCAGCATCTCAATGCGTGCCCTTCTTGAGGACGAGCAGGGTGAGGCTGAGGACAGCAGCGATGCTGACGAGGTAGTTTACTCTTCTGAGGAGAAGTCTGAGGACGAGGAATAATCCTGACAGTTCAGAGCCGTATCGCAAGATACGGCTCTTTTTTGTTCATAGCTGCAAAACAGTGATCTGACAGAGGAGGAGAGTATGGGAAAACAGTTCTGGAAGGGGAGTGCTTTGCTTGCGCCGGTACCTGCGGCTCTTGTAACCTGCGGCACTATGGATTCTCCGAACGTGCTCACTATCGGCTGGACGGGGATAGTATGCACACGTCCGCCGATGACTTATATATCAGTCCGTCCGGAACGGTATTCCTACGGACTTATCAAGGGATCCGGGGAATTTGTTATCAATCTGACCTCGTCGGCTATGGTGAGGGAGACTGACTTCTGCGGAGTCAGGAGCGGCAGGGATGTGAACAAATTTGAAGCCTGCGGTCTGCATACAGTTCCGGCATCGCAGGTAGCTCCGCCGCTGATAGAGGAATGTCCGGTAAGCCTGGAGTGCCGTGTGAGTGAGACAAGGGAGCTTGGTTCACATACGATGTTCCTGGCGGAGATAGTTGCAGTTGCCGCTGATGAAAAGTATATCGACAGCAAGGGTAAGCTGAATCTCCAGCAGTGCGGACTTGCTGCCTACGCACACGGAGAGTACTTTGCACTTGGCAGGAAACTGGGAGATTTCGGATTTTCAGTCCGGAAGAAGAAACATAACTCAAAACGGAGGAAATAGTATGAAGCTCATATCATGGAACGTCAACGGATTCAGAGCCTGCCTCACCAAAGGCTTCGGGGACTTTTTTGCAGGAGAGGATGCGGATATATTCTGCATCCAGGAGACAAAGATGCAGCCCGGACAGGCTAATTTTGCACCGGAGGGATACTATTCCTACTTTCACAGTGCCGTGAAGAAGGGGTACTCCGGAACAGCTGTGTTCACCAGGACCGAACCGCTCTCCGTAACATACGGCATGAACGGAACTCATCTTGACGAGGGAAGAGTCATCACCTGTGAATATGAGGACTTCTACTTCGTATGCTGCTATGTACCTAACGCACAGAGCGAGCTTAAACGTATAGACTACCGTATGGAGTTTGAGGACGCTATGAGGGAATACCTTATCGGACTTGACAAGAAGAAGCCGGTCATCTACTGCGGCGACCTTAATGTAGCTCATAACGAGATAGACCTGAAGAATCCGAAGAGCAATGTGGGAAATCCGGGATTTTCCGACCAGGAGCGCGGAAAGTTCACCGAACTGCTGGGTGCAGGTTTCAGTGATACTTTCCGCAGCCTGTATCCGGACAAGATAGAGTACTCCTGGTGGTCATACCGGTTCAGGGCAAGGGAGAAGAACATCGGCTGGCGTATCGACTACTTTGTTGTGTCGGAACGCTTTATGGAGAGAGTGAAGGACTCAAAGATCCTCACTGATGTTATTGGCAGCGATCACTGTCCGGTAGAACTGATCATAGAGTAAAAAGGGCGGCGTAATTCCGCCTTTTATTGCATAGAAAAAATTTTCCTCTTACTTGTCCGGAAACCTGAAAAAGTTCCGAGAGTATATAATGAAGATCTTCAAAGGGGTGATAATATGACAAACAGCGAGTATGACCGGCTCAGATCAGAGTCTCCGCAGCGAGCGCACCGGGCTCTTTTTGACGAATACTGCGCCTATGTCTATGCTATAGCTGCCGGGAAGCTGAAACTATGCGGCAGCCGTGAGGACATAGAGGAGTGCGTCAGTGACATCTTTGCATCGGTGTACCGAAGCTGTGAGAGAGCGTCATCAGGTCAGGGCGATTTGAAACCGCTGGTAGGCACCATAGCCAAGCGAACGTCCATA
The DNA here is from genome assembly GCA_003488415.1 of Ruminococcus sp. Taxonomy (GTDB): domain Bacteria; phylum Bacillota; class Clostridia; order Oscillospirales; family Ruminococcaceae; genus Ruminococcus. The sequence continues at coordinate 8,273 of DNLQ01000163.1, forward strand.
GATTTCTACAGGAAGCTGATCGTCAGGTACGGTACTACTGTATCCGTAGAGGACGAGAGTGTATCGCAGCTAAAGACGGAAACGGACATCGAAGCGGAACACGACCGTTCTGAGCTCAGGCGTCAGGTGATCGCAGAGGTTGAGAAACTGGGAGAGCCTGATTCTCATATCATCATCCAGCAGTACTTTAACGGATTAACACTAAAGGAGATAGCTGCCGGGCTTTCAATGACAGAAGCGGCAGTGCAGAAACGCAGTATCCGAGCGAGAGAGAAGCTCCGGAAGGCGTTCATGCTCTCCGGTATTACCGGATAAGGAGGAGGATCATATGAACTTTGACGAGATCATGGAGCTGATGAAGGAATCAGCAGATATCATGCAGGATCCCTCCCCGGAGGATTATCCGGAACTCAGTGATGAGGAAAGAGAGAGGATCTATGCTATGAGCGAGAATAAATACAAAAATGACACAGTATTCAGCGATACCGATGAAAACACAGGCAATACAGTACAGGGAGTTGAAAGATACCACAGACCAAAATGGCACAGATTTGCAGGCATAGCTGCTGCGCTTGCGCTTATTGCAGGCATAGGCGGAGGAGTATACCACATCAGCCGCACAGGAGCTCCCGGAGATGAAAACAGTCATGCACAGATCGCACTGGGCGTGGCTTACAGTGAGATAGCCGGAGAGTTGACAGATAAGTTCCTGAACTTTACTGATTTCTGTGAGAACTGTACTCTTGACACCAGCGACAGCGGACACAGGAGCATGAGATATGACGCCATTGAGGCTGGAATAAGCGGCACAGCTGATTATTACCTTGTCACAGACACAAGGTTCACGACAGTTGCCGGTATTAAAGAGTATGCAGATTCATTCCTCACTGATAGTATGATAGTGAAGTATGCAGATCATCTCAGGGGCGGAGAGCTTTCCGGTATGCAGGATCTGGATGAGGCAGAACTGAAAACCTGCATGAACTCTGTTTTCATTGAAATAGACGGAGCTCTGTGCAGACTTGCAACACATCAGGACAGCAATATCTCCGTACACTGGTCTGACGAGCCTGTTGAGATAACAGATATAAGTGACGAGCTGACGGAGCCTGCCGAGGGATCATCATTCACAGCAAAGCGCAAGCTGATAAAGAGTGACGGATCGGCTAATCTATGTGAATTCAAGGTAGTGTATAACAACGGAGCGTGGAAGCTGGATTCCTATGCCAGCAGTCCGGTTCAGCAGACATCCTCTGACATGGACGAGAAAACGGTAATACTCAGCGCCACAAATGACTGGCTGCACATCTACAATATGATGATGATGCCTGACTATGATGCAGAATCCGGATCAACCTACGAGATAACCTATCCCGACGGACTTACCGAGGACTATTTCTGCGACAGTGACGAGTACAGAAGCTACGAGGCAGGCGAAAGAGACAATACATTCACATATTATCCTGCTTCATGGAGCGACTCTATGATAACGCTGTCGTCACTTGAGGACTTTGAGGAGTTTTCATTCAAGTTCATAGGTACTGAGGCTTTATTCACCATGAAAGACTCTCACTTCGGCTCAATAGTCGATAATCCTGATACCAATTATCAGAACGATATAAGCATGATCGGCAAGCATTACTTCCAGGTAAACGGTCAGGCATATGTCAGATCAGACCTGATAGCTTCACAGCCAATGACATTGTCCAATGACATTGATATCAGGCATATTAACGGAATCGCTTTAGCAAGACGCGGGGTAGTCAACGGTCTGGCGGAGTATAAGGACAAGGAATATGTATACTTCATCCTTGATGAAACTACTGGGATCTGGATGGTACAGGATACCGGCAAGAAGGCAGAGATCATGTTCAATAACGATTATTATGCCGTGAATCCTATTCCCACCGAGGCTGCATCTGAAAGAAATGATAGCGGATTTGATAAACACGGCATGACCATCAGCAGCCACGATGAAATGGTGGATATGGGCATAAAGCTGTCTGACGGCTATCTGGAGCTGTGTACTATCGCACAGAACGGACTTCCCACATATTCTGAAGATAGTGTTGAATTTTATACTGAGAATAATGAATATGTTCCGGTTCTGAATTACTACAGGGTATCAGATCCTCGTTTCACAAGCTGTCAGGATGTAATTGATTACGCTTATTCTATAGTAACCGAGGATGTAGACCGCAATGCACAGATCGGAAACGGATCTTTCCGGACAAAGTTCGGCGGAAAAGTAGATTTTAACGGCGGAGATACCGTTCCGGATAAGAATTCCGGATATATGTTCATCGACTGGAAGGACGGATTATATTCCATGTACTCCAACAATCAGAACAGGAAACAATTCACCTACACAGACAAAGAGGCAGAGATATCCGATATAAGGAATGACAGTAACGGAAATATCACATCATTCACCTTATCACGCTGGGTGGCATATCAGGAAGAGACTATCGGCTCACCTATCACCTTCACCGTAACCAATACAGCCGACGGCTGGAGGATAAGCAATGTTAGCAAGGAGAGCGGATACGAGGATGAAGCAAGAAAGGCTCTTGAGAAAATAAAACGCTGGGAGACTGAATTGTCTGAGTCTGATGCTGCCAATGAGATCATTTTTACCAGATATCATGGTACTGATGCTGAGCTGTATTCAGTCGGCGATGTTCCGGGTGTCTATGACGTTTATTCCTATTCACCCATGAAGAACGAGTATAAGCTGGGGCAGCTGGAGGAAATGCTCTCTGCTGACTTCACCGGGGAGCTCCTGAATAATCTGCATACATCAAATCTGGAAAGCGGTATACTGAAGATGGTCGGAGGAGATGCAGGCGGTTACGGATCAACATATACCTGGAGCACGGAGGCTGAGGAAAAAGCAACACAGAACTATCCCGACCTCGGATACTACATTCTCTACAATGACCAGACTTACGTACTCAATTCTATAGAATACAGCCCTCTGCCGTATTTTGCAGCAGCAGATCCGGACACGGTAAGTATATTGTATGCAACAGACGACAGGTTTGAGGTGCATTTCCAGTGTACTCCGAGTGACAAGACATACGGGCTTGGAATAGGCGTTATGGTACTTGAAAAGGACACAGACGGTCAGTGGAAGATATCCAGCGCAGGCTTCAGCACCGGAGGCTGATGAGTATAGAGTGAGACACTGTCCATAGCGGACGCTGTCTGACATATCGTATAGTTTTCTGATAAAAACGGGACTGTTCTGTACAGTCCCGTTTGTTTCTTTGGTTTAAACATTGAAATATAACTGCATTCTATGGAAATCAGGCGGGAGATATGTTATAATAAAGGGTAAGTTATTTATATCTGAAAGGTCTGAATGGTTTGATATATCTTGATAATGCGGCGACAACAAAACCCTGTCCCGAGGCAGTGAAGGCGGCTGTGGATGCAATGACAGTGAATTTCGGCAATCCCTCATCTCTGCACCGTGCAGGTCTGGATGCACAGCTTACCGTAGACGGTGCAAGGAGAGTAATTGCCGATACTCTGGGAGCTGACAGCTCCTGTGTGTACTTCACTTCCGGTGCTACTGAGAGTAATAACCTGGCGCTCCGAGGAGCCTGTGCAGCCTATGGACGGCGAAAGAAGCGGATAGTAGCTTCAGCAGTGGAACACGCATCTGTAGAAGAGACTCTCTCCGCACTGGAGAAGCAGGGCTTTGAGGTAGTGCGTATCTCGCCTGTAGATGGAAGATTCAGGGCAGAGGACTTTGTATCAGCCTGCAATGAAGATACGGTACTGCTTACAATGATGTATGTGAACAACGAAACAGGTTACATACTGCCGGTGAAGGAGGTATTCACGGCAGCAAAACGCCGTTTCCCGGAGATAATAACTCATAGCGACTGCGTGCAGGCTTACATGAAGCTGCCGGTTAAGGCGGCTGCTCTCGGAGCTGATCTTATATCGCTCAGCGGACACAAGATACACGGAGTCAAGGGAGTCGGCGCGATATACATAAAAAAGGGCATCAGAGTAACCCCAGTCGTGACCGGCGGAAAGCAGGAAAAGGGCATACGCTCCGGCACTGAGGGAGTCCCCATGATAGCAGCAATGGGAGCAGCAGCGGAGACTCTTGCTCCTACTATCGCAGAGCGCTATGAGAGAGTCAATGGACTGAGGGACAAGCTGACGGAGCTTCTTACAGGTATTGAGGGAGTAGAGATAAATTCACCGGAGGACGGCTCACCCTATGTGGTGAATATTTCCGCAGCCGGAAAGCGCTCGGAGATCATGCTTCATTATCTGGAGCAGCGTGAAATATACGTATCCAGCGGTTCAGCCTGTTCAAAGGGACAGCAAAGCGGAGTTCCTGCGCAGTTCGGTATCACCGGCAAGCGTGCTGATTCAGCACTGCGTATCAGTATGACAGCAGAGACTACAGAGGAGGAGCTTGAGGTCTTCGCCGCAGCACTCCGTGAGGGTATCGCAAATGTGAGAGGATAGTGTCCGCAGAGCGAACGCTGAAACGAATGTATAATATGTGAGGAGAGAGAAAAGCAGATATTCTTATGACAATCTCAGCGAGATGTATTCAGCTGAATACATCAAAGATTACTTAAAAATTGACCTGAGCCTCTATGAGTGAGAAGATACAGAAAGGAAAATATAATGAAAGAGATAGTACTTGTAAAATATGGAGAAATGGCGCTCAAGGGACTGAATAAGAAGACCTTTGAGGATATGCTCACAAAGAACATAAAACGCAGGCTGAAAAGTCTTGGCAGATTTGTATACACATCAGCGCAGTCCACGCTTTACATTGATCCTCAGGATGATTCGATCGACCTTGGAGAGGTGGTTGACCGTGTCGGTAAGATATTCGGTATCGCCGCACTGTGCCGTGCCTGCGTATGCGAGAAGGATTTCAGTGACATATGCGATAAGTCTCTGGAATACCTCACCGATGTACTGAGCTATACAAAGACCTTCAAGGTCAATGCAAAGCGCTCTGACAAGGCTTTCCCGATGAAGTCTCCGGAGATATGCGCAGAGATGGGAGCATTCCTGCTGGAAAAGTTCCCTGATCTTACTGTAGATGTAAAAGATCCGGAGGTAACAGTCACTGTAGAGATACGTGATACAAACGCTTATGTACACGCCGAGAATATCAAAGGAGCAGGCGGACTTCCGGTAGGAAGCAGCGGAAAGGCACTTCTGCTCCTGTCAGGCGGTATTGACAGCCCTGTTGCCGGTTGGATGATGGCTAAAAGGGGAGTACAGATAGATGCGATCCACTACGTAAGTCCTCCATATACCTCAGAGCGTGCCCAGCTAAAGGTAGAGCAGCTCTGTGAGAAGCTCACGGATTACTGCGGCGGAATAGCTTTCCACTGCGTACCCTTTACCGAGCTTCAGGAAGCTATCCGTGACCACTGCCCGGAGGAGTTTTTCACCATTATCATGCGCCGTCTGATGATGGAGATAGCACAGCGCATAGCCGCAAAGGAGAACTGTCTTGCTCTTATCACAGGTGAGAGCGTGGGACAGGTGGCAAGCCAGACTATGGCAGCTATGGCTTGCACCGATGCAGTATGCAGGATACCGGTATTCCGTCCCTGTGTAGGAATGGACAAGACTGAGATAATAGAGATAGCACGTAAGATAGACACATTTGAGACATCCACTCTGCCTTACGAGGACTGCTGTACAGTATTCACGCCCCGTCACCCGAAGGTGCGTCCCCGTCTGGAGGACATTGAGAAGGCGCAGTCAGCCTTTGATTTTGAACCCCTTATACAGAAGGCTGTTGAAAATACCGAGCTGAAGACATTCAATTTCAACAGGTAAACACTGGAAAGACAGCACAGCGGACGTCTTTGTACACAGTATCTAAAATCATTGCGGCAACGGTGTACACCGCAGTTATAACGCACTCTGCAAGATGAATATCTTGTGATAATTCTTGACAACCAATATTAAAATGGTGTACAATTAATAGATAGACAGAGCGAGAAGTACTTTGTGTCTGTCCACGGAGGTGATCAAACATGGACAATGAAGAAAAACTCGTTGAGGAGCTGTATGAACGGCTTTCCAGGAATCCGGCTTTTACTTCAATGACTCCGGAGGAGCAGAGAGACTATGTCAGGAAAACTGTCCGTGAAAAAATGATGCAGGAGCAGAGTGCCGGAAGCGGCGTTCAGGGCAGTGCTCAGAGTCCGGGAGGTGCTCCGCTCAGAAGATTACAGCCTGTACGCAGGAACGATCAGTCCGGCTACAGTCAGCAGGGCTACAGTCAGAGCGGGTACCGGCAGGCGGACTACGGTCAGCAGGGCTACAGTCAGCCCGGATACGCACAGCAGGAGTATGCCGGCAGCGGTGAGGGCCCTGCAAAGAAAAAGAAGAAAAAGAAGAAAAAACGGACAG
>DNLQ01000219.1 GCA_003488415.1 Ruminococcus sp.
ACTCCCGGTCACGGCACTGAACCCGTTCAGGGCTGGAAGCTGGGCGATGTCAACAGGGACGGAATAGTCGATTCCGCAGACGCTTCAGAGCTTCTGAAGAACTATGCAAGCGTTTCCACCGGCGGCGATCCTATTGACGAGGAGACACTGAAGATCAGCGATGTGAACTTCGACGGTCTTGCAGACTCCAGTGACGCCTCCAGGATACTTGAGTACTACTCATTCATATCCACTGGCGGAAACATGACTTCTGATGAATTTTTCAAAAAATCCGAATAGGGGAAAAATTTGGTTTAACGGGGGGAATACCGCAGACTTCGGTCTGCGGTATTCTTCTTTTTGTCACTCTTTACAAACTATCAGTCCTCCATTTGTCTATTCCTACAAAGTTCCGGAAAATTTCGTCTTTTTTATCCTTTAAAATCACTTGTATATAAAAGAAGAAATACTTAACCGGATGAGAAACTCTTTCCTCAGTTCCGGGAATACCGCATAAAGGAGGAAATCACATGAAAAAGATACTTGCTTTCACTCTCGCTCTCGGAATGCTGTGTACAGGCTGCTCTGCCGGACATGAAGGTAACAGTACAGTAAGCGTAAGCGGCGAGTCACAGCCAGACGGCTCCGAAAAACCCATGAAGGCTGCTCAGACTCAGTACAAGGAGACAGATATGACCGTTCCGGATGACTTTGCCGGCAGACAGCTGCTGTACAGCTATAACGGGGTGCGGCTGCTGTATAACAGCCGTGACGGTAAACGTGTGATACAGATGTACGGGGATGATATGGCTCCCGGCGATAAGATCATGCTCCGTGAACCTGAGGACAAACGCAGTTCCTACAGTACCGATATTTATCCATGTGCATCTGCTGACGGAGTACTGACGATACTGTATCAGCACATCATCTATGACGGCGACATCACCGACACTGAACGCTATCTCAGCGAGGCTGAACCGGTGTTCGTGCTGAGGCGGTACTCACCGGATGGCGAGCTGCTGTCTGAGGCGGAGATAGAAAACCCCGGAGAGTTCTTCACCTACGGAGAGGATTTTATCAGTACCATTACTCCCTACGGCAGCAACTATATCCTTGCCATCCATGATGCCCTGGTGCTGCTCAGTCCGGAGGGTGAGGTGCTTGATATCACAAACATCACCGATAACTGGTACTTCTGTACCGACTCCGAAGGCAGGACTGTTGCAGCCTCCAATGAAGCCTGGGGATATATGGACGGGGAGACTCTGAAGCTGCCCGCAGAAACGAAGGAGTACGGAAAATGGCTCAGCAATCACGGCGTACCCTTTACCGGTACAGGAGACTATACCGCCTTCCTGACGCTGAACGAGGGCTTCTACGGTGTTGACGCCGAAGGCAGGCTCACGGAGCTTATGGACTTCTCGGATTCCGATTACGTACCGCCTTTCGTGGGCATGACGGTAAGCGACGGGGCTGACGGATTCGTGACACTGTACGATGACTTTAACACCGGTGCAGGTATGCGCTTTTCACACCTGACTCCTCGCCCGGTGGGATATGTGGATGAGCGCAAGCCTGTTAAGGTTGGCTGTATCAACTGGGACAACAATGCCAGTGACACTGTAGCTATGTACAACAAGCAGTCGGAGGAATATACGGCGGAGATCAGGACCTACGAGGAGTACGATGACCTGAAGCTGGATGTAGTGTCCGGAGATGCACCTGATCTGTTCTGCTATCAGCCCTCATCCGTCATGTACCGCTATGCAAGGCTTGGAGCGTTTACCGATCTGTATCAGCTTCTCGACAGCAAGGACGGTCTCAGCCGTGAGGACATAGTTCCAAACATTATGAAAGCCTACGAATACAAGGGTGCTCTCTACGGACTGCCTGTCGCCTATCACCTCGACTGCTGGACTGCAAACCGTGAGGTGATACCAAGAGAGTACTCCAACTGGAATCTGGAGGAGTTCTTCAGCTTTGCGGAGAACCTGCCGGAGAATATGTACTTAGGCTCTAAAAACTCTCCCTTCATGGATCCGGAGCTGTGCTTCATAAACCTGTTCCCGGCAGCTATGCGCAGCTTTATCGACTACGACAGCTTCACCTGTACATTTGACTCTCCGGAATTCGTACACCTGCTCACTTTCTGTAAGGATGCCAAAATGCAGGGGCGGATAGACTGGGACGGTTTGTCACAGGAGGAAACTGAGGCGGCTTATAATGAAGAAAGATATGCTCTCCTGAATAAGACCGCCCTGCTCGATCACGGTTTTCTCCACAGCCCGGAGGATCTTGTGATCGGCTCGTCAAACTGGGGACTGTACATTAATGACGATTTCAACTACGTCATCTATCCCAACAACGACAGGAGCGGTACTGTCTTTACAGGCAACTGTATGTGCTACTCCATACTGAACGGCTGTAACGAGCCTGACGGTGCCTGGGACTATTTCTGCTATATCAACAGTCAGAAATATCTTGAGAGCTATTTACAGGTGGAGAATTGTTTTGTCTCCAATAAGAAGGAAAATCAAAAGAGACTCGATGATGCCTTCTACTGGGCTGAACAGATGGAATGGAATGAGGACGGTCAGCACGATTCTCCTAAATCCGGCGGAAACTGGGCTGACTCCATTGAGACAAAAAAGTATTCCATGCCGCCTGAGACCAAACAGTACATCCTTGACTTCCTCTCCACCTTTGACAAGCTGGGTGACAGCGATGAACCGGTGTTCAACATCGCAAAGGAGGAGGCGGACAGATTCTTCGCCGGTGAGTCCTCTGCGGAGGACTGTGCTGCCATGATACAGAACAGAGTATCTCTTTATCTGAGTGAGAACAGCTGATGTGAAGGTATGCAGCACAGCTCACACTTCTGCATGATCTTAACTGAGCCGCACCGTTCCGGTGCGGCTTCTGTCATTTCCAGGAGTCAGTGCATATAATACCTCAGAAGGAGTGATTTGTATGGATACTGCCCTGATAACCGCAGCTGCGGTACTGGCTGTCATTGCTGCCGCTGAGATCATCTGCCTGTTCCTGCTGCCGTGCCGGGATGTGAGTCCCCTGTATGCTGAGATACTTCCAGTATTCTCCGAAGACGATCTGCTGCCCCAGCGCCTTGACTGTCTTGCCCTGCGCTCCGGCGGAAGAACTGCACTTATCATCGTTGACTATTCCGCCACCGAACAGCAATTGGAGCTGTGCAGACAGTTCTGCTCCAACGAGCCTGACTGTACCATTATTTCTGCCGGTGAGCTGGAGAAAATATTATTGAAAACATTTGCAATTCCTGAGAAAGTATAGTATAATATAAAGTAGCTATGTTTTATCAGGAAAGGAGTGGGCTTCATGTCAGAGCAGACGCTGCATATCGAAGGTACTGTTGAGAATGTCATCTACCGCAGCGATACTTCCGGATATACCGTTATCGACCTTGATGCAGGCGGTGAGCTTATTACCGTTGTGGGCGAACTGGGCGAGACTGACGTGGGCGAGAGCCTTATTCTTGAAGGCTCCTATATCTCACACAAGAAATTCGGAACTCAGTTCCAGGCTGTTTACTGCGAAAGAAAGCTCCCCTCTACTGTTGTCAACATCGAAAAGTACCTTGCTTCCGGCGCTATCAAGGGTATAGGCCCCGGACTTGCAAAAAAAATAGTAAACGTGTTCGGAGATCAGACTCTCTCTGTCATTGAGAACGATCCTTTCAGACTCACCGTGGTAAAGGGCATCTCCCCCAAAAAATGCGAGGAGATCGCTGCTGAGGCAAAGAAACTGTTCTCCCTGAAGGTCATTATGTCCTTCCTGTCGCAGTATGATGTGAAGTCGCAGTTCGCCATGAGGACCTTCCAGCAATACGGTCCTGACGCAATGGAGCTCCTGAACGTGAACCCATATCTTCTCTGCGGTGAAAATATCGGGCTGGACTTCCGGAAGGCTGACGAGATCGCCCATGACCTGCACATAGAAAAGAATTCCGACAAGCGTGTTATCGCCGGAATGCAGTATATCCTCAGGGAGAACGCTGTCCGCAGCGGTCATACCTGCCTGCCTGTAGACTCTCTCCTTGAACTTACTAAAAATGCCCTGGGCATCACTGAGAGAGATTTCTTCAACTCCCTTAATGCCGGTCTGGACGACAACGAGCTTTTCGACTACATGAAAAACGACCGTGAATATACCTATCTTCCGGATTACTACTACGCAGAAAAGTTCATAAGCGACAGGATACACGTCCTCAAGAGCTTTTCCTCACCTGAGGATTTCGACTACGATAACCTTATCGACATCGAAGAGGAGGAAAACAGGATACGCTATCAGGAGCTTCAGCGAAAGGCTATCAATACCGCACTTTCTCGTGGACTTATGATTCTCACCGGCGGCCCCGGTACCGGTAAGACCACCACTCTCAACGCCATTATCTCTATCTTTATGAAGCGTGGTGATAAGGTTCTGCTGACTGCTCCTACAGGACGTGCGGCAAAGCGTATGTCCGACCTCACCGGCTTTGAGGCAAAGACTATCCACCGTCTGCTTGAAGTTGCTCCCTCCTCCGGAGACAGACTCGTCTTCGTACATAATGAAAACAATCCCCTTAACTGTGATGTTCTTGTCATTGACGAGATGTCAATGGTGGATGTGCTGCTATTTGATAAGCTGCTCCGTGCGCTGAGACTGGGTTGCAGGCTTGTGATGGTGGGCGATACCGATCAGCTCCCGTCAGTCGGCGCAGGAAACCTGCTCGGTGACCTTATCTCCAGCCGGGAAGTGCCTACGGTACAGCTCACAGAGATATTCCGGCAGGCTCAGCAGAGCTGCATTGTCACCAACGCTCACCGTATCATATCCGGTGAGATGCCTGACCTTGCACGGAAGGACAATGACTTTTTCTTCTTCCGCCGCTCTGACTATGACCAGGCAGCTGACCTTATTGTATCGCTCAACAGGGACAGACTCCCCAAAGCCTTCGGCTACTCCCCTACCGATGATATACAGATACTCTCACCCTCACGCAAGGGAAGCGTGGGAACTGTGGAGCTGAACAAGCTGCTCCAGAACGCCCTGAATCCGCCGTCTCCCATCAAACAGGAGGTAAAGGGATACATATATACCTACCGCACCGGTGATAAGGTGATGCAGACACGCAATAACTATGACCTTGTGTGGAAACGAGGCAGCGAACAGGGTACGGGAGTATTCAACGGAGATATCGGTAAGATCACAGGCATCAATCACGCTGCTCAGACCGCTGTGGTGGAGTTCGACGGAAGAGTCACTACATACCCCTTTGACCTTATCTCACAGCTTGAGCTTGCCTATGCTATCACTGTACACAAAAGCCAGGGCTGTGAGTTTGAAGCAGTCATTATGCCGGTAATGGGCGGATTTGAAAAGCTCAGCTACAGGAATCTGCTGTATACAGCAGTCACAAGAGCCAAAAAGCTGCT
>DNLQ01000256.1:0-4057 GCA_003488415.1 Ruminococcus sp.
CCCATACAGCGTTCTCGCCGCAGTCGCCCTGTGCAGCAACAGCATTGACGCCGCTGGACTCTGCGTAGAGCTGTGCGGGAGTGCCGGAGTAGGCTACCATGGCAAATCCCGGAGTTTTTCTCTCATCGGAGATATAGCCGAAGGAATTCTTTCCGAGAGTAGTTTTTGCAGAGCGGATGAAAACGTCCTTGAGACTGCTGCACCCCTGGAATGCCTCGTCGCCGATAGACTCAATGTCCTTGGGGAGCTTGACATGGCTCAGTGAAGTACAGTCACCGAAGGCTCTTTCACCGATCGTTATAACGGTATCGGGTATCTCTGTTTCCTTCAGACTTGTGCAGTCCTCAAAGGTTGAGGCGCCGATAGAGGTGAGAGAATCGCTGTAGTTTATGTCAGTTATGCCTGTGCAGTCCTTGAAACTGCTGTTTCCGACCGTGCTGGTGTTTTTGCCGAGATCAGCGGTTTTAAGGGCAGTGCAGCCAGCGAAAGCGTTGTCACCGATCCCTGTAATGCCGTCGGAGAATGCGATATTCTCGATCTCGCCGGCGAAATCAGCCCAGGGAGCATTTCCGCTCTCACACGGAGGCATAGCGCCTGTTCCGAATACGGTAAGAGTTTTTGAAGCCGGATCGTATGCCCAGCAAATGTCCTCGCTGCAGGAGCCTGTCCTTGCACCGAAAATGCAGTTATCTGATACTTCCGCCGGTACTCCTGTATAGCTGTCTCTGCTGCCGGTGTAGAATACTTTTTTCAGAGCCGAGCCGGATGTGCCGTCAAAGCCGGAATCACCCTGATATCCGGCAGATCCCGGGTATACGATGTACTCAATTGAGCTATCGTTATAGAAGGCAGAGCGGTCGAAATCCGTAACGCCCTCGGGGATGCGTGTCCATGTAAGAGCCGGACAATCTGAGAAAGCCTGTGAGCCTACGGTTTTCAGGCTGTCTGGCAGGCATACGGTACGGAGCGCCTTTGCGCCGCAGAATGCACCGCTGCCGACAGATGAAACGCCGTCGGAGATAATGACCTTCTCAACGGTATCCAGAATGTCGTTCCACGGTCTCTCGGAGAGCTTGTCCTGAGCCCAGGAGTACATATCACCGGATCCTGCAACAGTCAGCACCTTGCCGTCCTCGCTGACTGCATAGTAAGTACTCTTTCCGCAGCTTCCGTTTACATCGGTGTACTCAAGACCTTCGGCTTTTGCGTAGCTTTCGCCCTTTGAGCCGGGAATAACCAGCAGTTCTCTCTCAGCTTCTCCGAAAGCGTCATTGCCTATAGATTCAAGGCTTTCAGGGATCATAAGCTCCTTGACGCCTGTACAGCCGGCAAAAGTGCCCTTTCCAACTGCGGTTATGCCGTCCAGCGGGAGGGAAGTGAGGCTGGTGAGGTCGGCGAAAACATAGTCGCCTATGGAAGTGATGTCCGGACTCAGTTCGATCGAGGTTATCTCGTTGCGCTGGTCATACCACGGAGCTTTTCCCCTCTCCACGGAGCTTATCTCTCCTGCGCCCTCGATGAGGAGAACACCGTCTGAGATGCGGTATTTCACACCCTCGCTGACACTTCCGGAAGGAGTACTGCAAATAATCTCGGGAGCATTATCGCAGAAAACATTATCCTTCAGCTTGACCTTAGCCCATTCATCTTCGCTTCCGCTGTAGTATACGGTCTTCAGGTGGTAAGCGTACAGTGAGCCTGTATAGAGTACCAAAAGGGACTTCGGCAGAGTAATGGATTCAAGGGAATCACACTTCATGAATGCGCCGGTACCGATAGATTTAAGGGTATTGCTCAGCACAACCTTTTTCAGATTGACTGCATTGTAGAACATATGGTCGTTGATGTGAGTAACGCCGTCGTCTACGATAAGAGTCTCAATATCGCTTAATGCGCTTTCCCAGGGACGCTCGTCCGTCTGAGCGTACTTGAAAGTTGCATAGGCTTCGTTTTCCTGTGGAACAACACCCTCGTTCAGTGAGATCCTCGCAACACCGTCCCTGACAGTAAGAGTGAGCTTCTCACCGCAGCTCCATTCACTGTCCGAAGCCTTTACCTGAACAGTCTGTTGTTCGGGCATGATCTCCACCGCTGAAGCAGGAACTTCAGCAGCAGGAAATGCGCTGAACGTCATAGTCAGTGCGACCATTCCTGCAAGATACTTCTTGTAATTCATAGAATCAAACCTCCATTCAAAAAGTTAGAAGAATTGATAAAAGAAATATTCCATCCTTTTTATACGAGCTGTATATTGCGAGCATATAGCGCTCTATCCCAGAATTCCTATATCATATTTATTATATCATGTCAAGCCAAATTTTGTCAATATACTCAGCGTAGAGAATAAGAAAATCGTCTTTCGTTATAAATAATAGTTGGTTATTTATACGATTTGCACAAAAAATTAAGCAGGCATTTTATGACTTAACAAGGAACACTGATATTCCGATACTGTTTCCGCACCGGGATCAAGAGCGGCGGCACTTTAGTATGCAGTAGACAAAACGAAGGAAATGTGTTATAATGATTCAGTCGGGATACATTATCTTTCCGGCTGATACAGCGATAATTACAGACGTATCATACATCTGCTTCCCCTCCTGAGACGGGAAGAAGAATTTTCATAAGGAAAGGAATAACAGGATTGAAACACGATTTTACAAGAGGCATGGCACACGGTATACCTATCTCGCTGGGGTACCTGTCGGTTTCTTTCGGCTTCGGAATAAATACTGTGAAGATGGGATATTCTGCGCTGACGGCATCAGTGATCTCGGCGACGAGTCTCACTTCTGCCGGACAGTTCATGGGAGTGAACGTCATGGCTGCCGGAGGAACGATACTTGAGATGATACTTGTGCAGCTTGTAATAAATCTGCGGTATTCTCTGATGTCACTGTCGCTTTCACAGAAGCTCCATCCGTCATTCACCACCAGACACAGGCTTATTGCTTCCTACGGGATCACTGACGAGATATTTGCGGTATGTTCGGGACAGCCGAGGCTGCTGACTCCGGCGTATATGTACGGTATGATACTGATATCCGCCATCGGGTGGGTAGCAGGGACAGCTCTCGGGGGATATGCAGGTCAGATACTCCCGACGGAGATATCAGATGCCATGGGGATAGTACTGTACAGTATGTTCATTGCGATAGTAGTACCGCCGTCAAAAAAGGACAGGAGGGTGCTTGCGGTAGTACTTGCGGCAGCAGCTCTGAGTCTTCTGTTTTACTACGTACTGACTATGGTGTCATCGGGATTTGCTGTTATAATATGTGCATCCGCAGCTTCGGCTGCCGGAGCTGCGTTATTTCCCCGTGACGAGGAAAAGGAGGATGAAAGCTGATGATGACTGCGGTATACATAATTGTAATGGCAGGAGTTACATACCTGATACGGATGATACCGTTTACCTTTTTCCGCCGCAAGATAAGATCACGGTTCTTCCGGAGCTTTCTGTACTACATTCCTTATGCTGTACTTACTGCCATGACCGTGCCGGCGATATTCCACAGCACCAACAGTATCGTTACTGCCGCTGTAGGTACTGCCGCAGCGCTGATACTGGCATATTTCGGACTTCCGCTCATAGTTGTGGCGCTGTCAGCGTCACTTGCCGTATATATCACAGGATCATTACTGTGATCAGCTGAAAGGAGAATGATATGAGAACTGTCACAGTCAAAGGGATCGGAGAAGTGAAGGCAGCACCTGATACCGCAATTCTTCAACTGACTCTTTCCGCCGTGGATAAAAGCTGCGAGAAGTGCAGTGCCATAGCCGGAGAGCAGTCAGAGGAACTGAAGAAGGCGGCTGCTGCACTTGGATTCGGAACTGACGAGCTCCGCACGGGACGCTATGATCTTTCCGTGAGGTACGAGGATTCACACGCTCCCGACGGCAGATACGTCCGCACCTTTGCGGGATTTTGCTGTACACAGGTACTGACTTTAAGATTTGCTCCGGATATGGAGCGTGTATCGGAAGTGCTCACAGCCTTTGCAGCCTGCAAGTCACAGCCGGAGCTGCAGATCAGCTTCAGTCTCATCGGCTC
>DNLQ01000256.1:4109-15529 GCA_003488415.1 Ruminococcus sp.
GGCTCGGAGGCCTGCCATGCCGAGGCACTTGCTGCTGCGGCTGCAAATGCACGCACCACTGCCGAGGCATTGTGCAGGGCATCGGGAACGAAGCTGGGACAGCTTGTGAGGATAGTAAGCGGAACGGAGGGGATGAACACTTTTTCCAGCACAGATATGTGCATTCCGAACGCTGTCGGAGCCTCTCTCCGCATGGCGAAGGCAGCTCTGCCGGAGCCGGAGGATGTGTCGGTCTCTGCCTCTGCGACCTTTGAATGGGAAATAGAATGAATTTTATCAAAAAAAATCAGAAAAGGTCTTTTATTTTCTTTTCCTTTGTGTTATAATAATAAGGATGTTTAATTTCAACAGAAGAAAAGGAGCTGCCATGAAAAGAATACTTGCCGCCGCTGCAGCCGTACTGCTGAT
Source organism: Ruminococcus sp. (assembly GCA_003488415.1). GTDB lineage: Bacteria > Bacillota > Clostridia > Oscillospirales > Ruminococcaceae > Ruminococcus. Next base: position 4,518 of record DNLQ01000256.1, read on the forward strand.
GATACCTGCCGTGTCAACAGCTCCGCTGACTGCAAAGGCTCTGAATTTCACACTGAAGAATCCTATACAGAGCGAGTCCGCTATGCTTATCAATACCGATACCGGAACTGTAATACATGAAAAGAATGCCGATGCAAAGCAGATGCCCGGACCGCTGGTAAATATAATGACCGCTGTAGTTGTACTGGAGAACTGGAACGATCTTGGATTTGAGATCACAATGACCGATACCGTTTATTCTGATCTTTACGAAACGGAGTACTCCCAGGATCTGTGCTTCATAGACATAGAGAACGGAGATGTTCTGACTGTCAGCGACCTTCTTTATGCTATGATGCTCACCTCCTCAGTGGAGGCTTCACAGACTCTTGCCTATACCGTAGGCGAGGGAGATGTTAAAGCATTCGTTAATATGATGAACACCAAGGCAGAGGAGATAGGACTCAGCGATACCCATTTCACTAATCCTACGGGTATGTACGACGAGAATCAGTACACTACCGCCCGTGATATGGCGAAGCTGACAGAGTATGCGCTTAAAGTACCGCTGTTTGATACCATAGCCTCTACTTTTGCCTATAACCCGTCAGTTCCCAATCTTGACCGCCATCCTCACCATGACGAGTGGATATGGAACCATTCCAACACCCTTATGGATCCGGACAGCAGCGACTACTACCCGGGCGTAAGAGGCATCAAGACCGCAAACCTTGAAGCAGCCGGACGCAGCATCGTTGCTACAGCCAGCAAGGACGGAAACAACTACCTTGCAGTTCTCATGCGCTCTCCGCTGACGGATGCCGACGGCAATCCCGCCTACTACCACATCAAGGATGCGAAACAGCTCTTTGAATGGGCTTTCAAGCATTTCTCCTATACTGTAGTACTTGCGGGTACTGCTGAGATGGGCGAGCTTCCGGTCAGTCTGGCAGACGGCCACGACTATGTGCTGGCACGTCCTAAGAAGGAGGTCTCGATGCTGTGGTGTGACGAGATAGATATTTCCACTATCAGCAAGGATGACATCACCTGGTACAAGAGCTCCCTTCAGGCGCCCGTCAAGAAGGGCGAGCCGCTGGGTACAGTAACACTGAAATATGCAGGTGAGGAGCTTGAGACTGTAGAGCTGGTGGCAGTGACTGACGTAAAGCGTTCAGCATCAAAGTATAACATCTATGCCGCTTCAAAGTTTCCCAAGTCGGCGTGGTTCAAGAAGGCGATCATTATTTCCAGCCTGCTCTGTGCGATATACATCATCATGTGTATTTACTCATATGTTCTGTTCAAGAACAAGGGCAAGCCGGTAAAGCCCAAGCTGGCGATACCTAAGGTAAGTGAAAAGCCGAAGAAGAATAAGAAATAGTAAATTCAGAAAGCCCGTTTTCCGGAGCTGTTCCGACAATTAAGTCGCAGAACTGCCGGGAAACGGGCTTGTAATTTTTTTAACAACTTAAATTATTGAAAGAGGCATAGCAGTTTATAGCATATTCTTATATGCTGTGAGATTAAATGCTCAAAAATGAAAGACGATTTTTGCCTTAATTAAGCCGTTTTTAGTTGGTCAGTTAAAAGTTGCGCCACAATAATAGAAGCGCAATATTTGAACAGTATTTGTGCGTATCAGCAAAAAACGCCTTGCAATGTTCACTTAAATAGTGTAAAATATATATAGTTATTGAAGGGAGGGACAGGCAGCTTGATAGTGCTGTTTGCCTTTGGTAGCTTACGCAATTACAATAATACTATACAGAAAGCGAGGAATGAACACAATGAAAAACAGCACATATAAAAAGATTCTTGCTGGAACCGTCTCTGCGATAATGTGCCTATCGGCAATGCCTTCGGGAATTGGGGCAAGCGCTGTCGATTATCAGGACGTATTTGAAAAAGACGGTTACACCTACGAGCTGTGGAACCAGGACAGTCAGGGCAATGCTTCATGGACTTCAAGCAACGGCGGACTCTATGAATGTTCATGGAGCGGCATCAAGAACGTATTGTTCCGTGCAGGTAAGCGCTGGAACAATTACCTTGACTGGAAATCACTCGGCACAGTAACAGTGGACTACGATGTAGACTACAACCCGAGCGGCAACTCTTATCTCTGTATCTACGGCTGGACCAAGAACCCGAATGTCGAGTACTACATCTGCGACAATCACCACGACAGCTGGAGACCTCCCGGAAACGGATTTACAAAGAAAGCTGATGTTAATCTTGACAACGGAACTTACGAGCTCTATCAGGGCGAGCATTCCGGTCCCTCCATTTTTGCGGACTGGGATACCTTCGGACAGTACTGGAGCATCCGTAAGAAAGAACAGCGCCGTACAAAGGGCATCATCACAGTAACAGACCATTTCGCAGCATGGGAAAAGGTCGGCATGAAGATGGGAATGCTCTATGAGATCGCTCTCAACGTCGAGGGCTACGGCAGCTCAGGAAAAGCAACAGTAAAGAAGAACGATATCGAGATAGGCGGCGAGCCTAAGACAGAAGCTCCCACAGAGCCTCCCACAGAGGCAAAGCCCAATGATGACGGTTCATATTTCATGAACGACTTTGAAAGCTCCACAGACAAGTGGTCAGGAAGAGGAAGTGCGAAGGTAGCATCATCTTCAGATGTTGCATATTCCGGAAGCTCATCCCTTGCTGTAACAGGAAGAGCAGACAACTGGAACGGCGCATCAATAAGTCTTGATCCCAACATCTTCGTTCCGGGTAAGAGCTACAGCTTCAGCGCTGCTGCTTACCAGAAGAGCGGAGCTCCTGTTGACGTCAAGATGACTCTCCAGTACTCAGGCGGTACAGGCGAAAGCTATGACGAGATCGCTCTGGTATCAGTACCCAGCGGAGAATGGACAGACGTATCAAACACAAAGTACACCATCCCTTCAGGCGCATCGGATATGATGCTCTACTTTGAGGCACCGGATGATCTGACAGATTTCTATATCGACCATTTCACCGCAGCTGTATCCGGAACACCTTCACCTATCAGCGGAGGCGGGATCACAACACCTACAAACTCAGGCAAGGTCATACTCGGCGATGTGAACGGCGACGGAGTATGCAACGCATTCGATGTTGTTGCAGCACGACAGGCAATAGTGAACCTGATGGGCGGAACATCCAGCCTCAGGTACAAGGATAATGCGGACGTTGACCAGAACGGCAGCTTTGAGATAAACGACATCGTTCTTATCTCAAAGTACGTACTTGGACAGATCAAGACATTCCCCCAGGGCGAGAAGCCCAAGACCACAGCTCCTGTACAGCAGCCTGCTCAGCCTACAGTTACCACAGCTGCACCTGTGAATAACCCAGGCGGACAGTACGCTGATGCTAAGGAGTATATGGCAGCAGTAAAGTCAAACTTCACAGCAAGTGTTCCCGGAAACATCGGAAGCGCTTCAGATAAGGGCAAGACACAAAAGGTAACTTACTCCTCCAAGAAGGCTAACCGCAGCAAGCCTCTTAATGTATGGCTTCCTCCGAACTACTCCGAGAGTGAGAAGTACCCTGTACTCTACATGAACCACGGCGTAGGCGGCGGAGAAGATGATATGCTCGGAGACGGCTGGGATATTCGTCAGATGGCATCTGCACTGATCGAAGCAGGCGAGGTAAGGCCATTCATTATCGCATTCCCCCAGATGTACACAGATCCGGCAAGCGAGAGAGGATCTATCACTCAGGAAGGAATGGATCATTACGACGACTTCGTATATGACCTCACAGAGAGCATTATGCCATATATGGCAGAGCATTACTCAGTAGCAGAGGGCAGAGAGAATACTGCTATCGCAGGATTCTCAATGGGCGGCAGAGAGTCACTTTACTGCGGACTCATGGTACCTGACAAGATCGGTTACATCTGCGCTTCTTCACCTGCACCCGGAATCTTCCCGTGCGAAGATATGTTCCTCAACCACCGTGGAAGCTATAACCTTGAAGGCAAGATAATGGGCGATTCTGATTTCAAGTTCCCGAGCGGACTTGATCCGTACATCCTCATGATCGGCGGCGGTACCAATGACTTCGTAGTCGGAACATTCCCGCAGCAGTATCACGAGAAGTTCGAGAAGAACGGCGTTGACCATTACTGGTTCTCAGTACAGGGCGCAGGCCACGACGCAAGCGTAGGCAAGCCTCTGTTCTACAATTTCATGAAGAATCTTTTCAAAGCATAATTAAAACCGTATTATTACAGAAACTTATTTTTACTGATGACCGGAGGGCACAGCCGGTCGTATTCCAAAAAAATGATTGTTGTAAGGGACAAATCAGAGACAGCCGCACGGAAAGTGCGGCTGTTTTTTATGCACAAGTATAGCAAACGACAGGATTTTTTCCGTCCGCATATAGCGCCGGGCGCTTCGCAGGGCGGACTGTCGGATCATCTCATCTCACCGAATATCAGGCGCATCAGCCAGTAGTCCGTTGAGGCAGTTCCGGTCACTTCTCCTGCGATCAGAATTGCAAGGAAGGCAGCGGAGATGAGCAGAGCCAGCACGCTTACAGCTACAGGAGCAGCGGCACGGTATTTCTTCCTCTTTGCAATGCTGAATATCATTGTTCCGGCGGAGAGGATGATACCTCCGGTCACCAAACCGAAGAAGCTCATTATAAGTGCTGCCAGAGCAGTTATCATAGCTGGAATACATATTTTCTTATCAGTCATATCAGTCACGCTCCCAAAGAATATATTCTTGTTTGTTTACGTCATCGTAGTAGAAGACCTTTCTGACATTTTCATCAAGAGAGTCAATGTCAGCGATCTTACGCTCTACGGGAGTATCGCTTTCCATATCCGCAAAGGAGAGGGCGGATATTTTACGCTGCTTCAGGGTAAACCCGATACCGTTTTTCCTGTCCGCATCGAAATTCTCCTTGTACCCCATATGGTCTCCGTCAGAATCGCTTACAGTAGGGTAAATGAAGTCGTAAGAAGACGCAGTACCCTTTATGCAGAGCCACAGTCCTCCGTCATGTTCGGATACGTACACGTTATCACGGATGCCGTATCTTTCAACGTCCATTGATCTGTCGGTGTTGATAAGCCAGGTGAGCAGGGTAAGGACAGTTCCTGCTGTGATCGCAGCAGCCACGGCAGTCACGATGAATTTTTCAAAGCGGATGCGTCTCTTTATCCGTTTTACATTGCTTATGTCATTGTCAGCAGTTATTTTGATATTCATACCGAGTTTTTCCAGTTCACTGCGGCATTCCGCACATTCTGCGATATGCTCTGCCACAGCCTGACGGCTCTCCTCACTGCAGACCTGATCGGCATACAGCGGGAGCAGGTCTTTGATAATATTACAGTTTTTCATTCAGACTCCTCCAATCTCTCTATTATCTTCAGCCTTGCACGGTGGAACGTAACTCTCGCCCAGCTTTCGGTCTTGCCGAAAAGCTCGCCGATCTGCCGGAAGCTGAGTTCACCGAAGACTCTCAGTGTAAACACTTCCTTGTGCGGATCGCCCATATCGTGCAGAATGCGGTGTATAGCCATTGACTGTTCCTTATCCGAAATACTGTCCTCAATGGAGACATGGCAGTCCGGAACGGACTCCGGGACTTCCTCACCGGTAAAACGGCTGTCCTTCCGGCACTGAGTGAGAAATGTGTTTTTAGCTATCTGACACAGCCACACTCTGATATCACAGTCATTGCGGAAGCTGTCCGCAGCTTTCATTGCACGGAAGAATGTCTCCTGAGTCAGCTCTGCGGCAGTATCATCGTTGTGTGACAGCGACAGTAGAAACAGGTATACGTCGTGGAAATATTCATTATAGAGCTCTTCAATGGTATTCATTATTTCACCGCCTTCATACATAAGACTCAGATGTCTGACATTCGTTACAGTTAAAAAATAAATTTATATCTGCTGAGAGAACAGGGGGAAAGCTGTCCCCATTATACGGCAGCATGATAGTCATACAGCCGTTTATGATACAGACATGATCAATACTGATTATATCATGTGATACAGGAGAAGTCAAACTGCTCTGTTTTGACGGGGAGGTCAGCAAAAGGAGGCAGAGTTGAAACAGTTCGATGTTTTTTGAGTATCCTGCCTTCCGGAGTCAGGAAATAAGAATACTTTACAGTAGGTTTGTAAAATATATGTTGATTTTCTTCACCAAATCTGCTATAATGTATGTATATTTATCTGATGAGAGGTGGTTCTGATGCCAAGAATACTTGATTGGAATAAATACCTGGAGACTGCTGCACAGGCTGCGGCTGAGGGTATAGTAATGCTCCGGAACGATAACTTTGCGCTGCCCCTGCATAAAGATGACAAGGTAGCAGTTTTCGGACGCATACAGCTTCACTACTATAAAAGCGGAACAGGCTCGGGCGGAATGGTGAACGTGTCAAAGGTCACAGGTATCACTGACGGGCTGATAGATGCGGGGATAAGCGTAGATACGCAGCTTCTGGAGCTATACCGCAAATGGGACAGGGAGAACCCCTTCGATCTTGGCGGCGGCTGGGGAGCTGAACCCTGGTCACAGAAGGAGATGCCGCTGCCCGCAGAAGCAGTGGAAGGAGCTGCACAGCGCTGTAATGCCGCTGTAGTCATCATAGGCAGGACTGCCGGAGAGGAACAGGATGCAAGCGAGGCACCCGGTTCGTACCTTCTTTCCCAGGAGGAAAAGGATATGCTCACCAGGGTGAGGAGTGCGTTTGACCGCATGATCGTACTGCTCAATGTGGGAGGTCTTATAGACCTGGAGTATATCGAGTCCGCTGCACCTGATGCGCTGATGATCGTATGGCAGGGCGGAATGACTGGCGGTACAGGCGCAGCAGCAGTGCTTACGGGAAAGACTTCTCCCTCCGGGCACCTTACTGATACGATTGCATATAAGGTAAGCGACTATCCCAGCGATAAGGACTTCGGCGGCATGGATACCGATGTTTACCGTGAGGATATATATATGGGCTACCGCTGGTTTGAGACATTTGCACCTCAGAAGGTTCGTTATCCCTTCGGCTACGGTCTTTCCTACACGACGTTCAGCACATCGGTAGTATCTGCTGCCGAGAATGACGGAGTGTTTGAACTGAAGCTCTCAGTGGAGAATACCGGCAGCTTCAGCGGTATGGAAGTAGTGCAGCTTTACGTGCAGAAGCCCCAGGGCAAACTTGGTCAGCCTGCAAGAGTATTATGCGGCTACGATAAGACTGCCGGGCTTGATCCCGGTCAGTCACAGACACTGGAGCTGAAGGTAGAAATGTCCGATCTTGCATCCTACGACGATTCCGGAGTCACCGGATACCGTTCCTGCTGGGTGCTTGAGGAGGGAGAGTATGTCTTTTTCATCGGCTCAGATGTAAGGAGAGCAGAGGAATGCTATACGGTCACAGTACCGGTGACTGTTAAAGTAAAGGAATGTGAGCAGGCTCTTGCACCTGTTACTGCTTTCCGCCGTATCCGTCCGGAGGAGTCCGGGGGACAGCTCGTACCTGTTGAAGAGGATGTTCCGCTCAGGCTTGCGGACGAGTATCAGCGCCGTCTTGACAGACTTCCGGAGGAGATACCCTATACAGGCGATAAGGGCATAAAGCTGGCAGATGTAGCAGCCGGCAGGAACACGATGGACGAATTCATAGCCCAGCTCTCCGACTATGATCTTAGCTGCATAATACGTGGTGAGGGAATGGGAGGACCGAGAGTAACTGCCGGAACAGCCTCTGCATTCGGAGGAGTGACCGATGAACTCAGCTCCTACGGCATACCGGCAGCCTGCTGCGACGACGGGCCTTCGGGAATGCGTCTGGACTGCGGCGAGAAGGCATTCAGTCTGCCCAACGGAACCCTTCTTGCATCCACCTTTGACCGCCGTCTGATAAAAGAGCTTTTCGGTCTGATGGGACTTGAAATGGCTGCAAACAACGTGGATTCGCTTCTCGGCCCCGGAATGAACCTTCACAGGCATCCTCTCAACGGCAGAAACTTTGAGTACTTCTCGGAGGATCCCTACCTTTCCGGTACTATCGCAGCAGCAGAGCTTCAGGGACTTCACAGCTCAGGCGTTACCGGCACTATCAAGCACTTCTGCGGCAATAACCAGGAAAAGCGCCGCCATTTCCTTGATTCAGTGATCTCTGAGAGAGCGCTCCGTGAGCTGTACCTCAAGGGCTTTGAGATAGCTGTCCGCAGCGGCGGGGCAGATACGATAATGACGACCTACGGTAAGGTGAACGGAGTGTACACCTGCGGAAACTATGACCTTAATACTACCATACTCCGCCGGGACTGGGGCTACACCGGACTCACTATGTCTGACTGGTGGGCGAATATAAACCGCCGTGGACAGAAGCCTGACCGTAGTGACTTTGCGGCAATGGCGATGGCTCAGAACGATCTGTATATGGTATGTGCCGAGAGCCGTGACCATGAGGACAATACTCTTGAAGAGCTGGAGAAGGGAAACCTCCGCCGCAGTGAGCTCCAGCGGAATGCAAAGAATATCTGCGGAGTTGTAATGAACACCTACGCAATGCAGAGACTTATGGGTACTGCTGAGCCTGTTGAGATCGTAAACCGTCCGGCTGAGGACTGCAATACCGGAGAAGCGCCTGTATTCTACGATCTTGAAGAGAGTGTTACCGTTGATCTCGGCGGCAGAGTTCTTCCGGAGAACGGAGCAGTCAGCTTTGTGCTGAATGTATACGGACCGGGCTGGTTCAATGTTGCAATAACTGCATCCTCCGACAGCTCTGATGATGTCAGTCTGCCGCTGAACATATACGCTATGGGCACAGCTAACGGCACACTGGTATGGGGCGGCACATCCGGAGAGCCTGTTACCATAGAAAAGCGGATCCCCCTGTACTCACGCTACAGTGCCATAAGGCTGATCGCAGGTGCTGAGGGACTCAGACTCCACAGTATCAGCTTCACTCTTGTGGAAAAGGTCGATAACATCGAGATAGCCTTCGGAGAACAGGAGGAAGACAAGTAATGGCGATACAGATATTCGGTACAAAGAAATGTTCTGATACCCGGAAGGCAGAGCGCTTTTTCAAGGAGCGAGGCGTGAAGTATCAGTTCGTGGACTTAAAGGAAAAGGGACTCAGCCGTGGAGAGTTCGACAGCGTAAAGCAGTCCTGCGGCGGAATAGAGTCCATGATAAACGAGTCTGCCGGTGACAAGCAGACACTCACTCTGATGAAGTATCTCCTTGACAGCGATAAGGAGGAGAAGCTCTTTGAGAATCAGCAGCTTCTCCGTACACCTATAGTACGCTGCGGAAAGAAAGCGGTCATAGGTGCGGCACCGGAGAAGTGGGCAGAGTTTGCAGAAGCCGCAAAGTGATCTGTCTCAGTGATCGGATACGAATAAAACTCCCCGGAGCAGTTTTAAACCGCTCCGGGGAGAATTTTTATAGATATCAGCCTGTTATTCGTTCTGCATTTTTTTGCTCCGGCAGCTAAATATCAATGAACACAATGGTGACTTGATATTAAAAATGTATCTCTTTCCCCGCCGGAGGCAAGGAAAGAGATACGAAAAACAAAAGCAGGTTATAGATGTTTTATTGCCGTATTAATGCTTTTACCATACGGTAAAGAACCAGCCTGCAAGAGGTGACAGAAAGATCATTATGACTGAGAAGGAGAAGGACTCAAAGGACGTAAGAGTCGCACGCTGTTCTGAGGGGAACATCTCCTGTAGTACTGCGTTTGTACGGACCTGCATGGCGTCGTCACCCATTGCAGCGATAAATCCTCCAAGTGCCATGACGGGGTATAAAGAGGAATGTTCAGCAAGAATGCCTGCTGTGACAAGCATTCCGGCGATAATGAACATCCGTCTGCATTTTATCTCCGGGAAGCGGAGAATGAGTTTTGAACCGACTATACCGCCAAGCTCCATGAACAGAAGTGCCGGACCGAGTATCCATACCGGCATACCCTTTTGGGGAAGAGTTGCCTGGAGGTAGAACAGAAGGAGAATATCCACAGCGCCGATGAAGGAATTGCAGAACATAAGTCCCATGACCTTCCGGACTTCCCTGAGGAAAACCAGACTTTCACGGAAGCAATCCATAATAAGCTGCCGGGTACTTTTACCGTTGCCCTTTTCAACGGAGCATACTTCCTGAAGAGAGGAGAGGACTGCGAGCTGGATGACACCGGTAACGAGTCCGGCAGCATAGGCAAGACGGTATCCCAGTGTAAGGGCAAGACCGGCACACAGCGTAGAAATACCGCTGCATACCCGGTATATCACAAGCTGGTTGGAGCTGTACTTCTCGAAGCCGCTTTCAGCTCCGGCGAGCTTCATGGAATCGTAAGCCAGAGCGTCACCGGTGCCGGATGCGAAGTTATCACAGAGGGCGTACAGGGAAATAGCAAGGCATACAGTGAAAAGGTTTACCGAGAAGATCATGGCGATGTCGGCGAGCATACGAAGTATGCAGCTTACCGTCAGCATTTTCTTTCTGCCGAAGACATCTGCAAGGACACCTGATGGTATCTCAAAGATGATGCTGGTAATGTGGTAGGCGGTCTCGGCAATGCCGATCTCCACAAGGCTGAAACCTCTTGCCCACAGGATCGTTACCCATGCGCCTGTCAGTGAGAGGCTGCCTAAAACGGATGAAGTATATAGTTTTGATAGTTGCTTTCTGATATTGAACATAAAAATATCTCCTTAACATGATTTTTAAAAAACAGTCAAGGAGACAGCACGTACTATTCGGTTTTCAGAAAGGCATCAGATAACGCTAAGAAGCTGTGTATTCGTTCCGGTTCTTTCTGAAAAAGGACGCACTATCCCCGTAAAAACGAAAAATGTATCCTTTTTTCAGCTGTAAATTGATCATTTCCCAGAACATTATTCTGACCTCTCTTCAGATTTATTGATAGTTTGATGGTATTATATCATATAAGCGAAGCGTTATGATATAATCGCCCGATATGCAGGGAGCAGATCTGTGATCTGCGTATCTGCAAGGGCTTTTCAATAAAATATAATGAATGCTCTG
>DNLQ01000004.1 GCA_003488415.1 Ruminococcus sp.
CCCTGCTGAGGATAGCCGCCCTGCTGGGGATAGCCGCCCTGCTGAGGATAACCTCCCTGCTGGGGATAGCCGCCCTGCTGGGGCTGTGGGTTGTAAGGATTGACAAAACCGCTCATGCCCTGCCTCTGAGCATCCTCCGGCTTGTCAAAGAGTGCCTTCGGAGGTTCGGTAGTCTGACCGCCGAATGCCAGCGGATCGCTTACACCGGGAGTTTCGATCGGCGGAGCATAGAAGGGATTTGTAACGTCAGGCTCAGCGCTTGCAGCAAACTCAGCTGTAGCCTCAAATACAGGTGCAGTATTGAGATCGTTCACCGAGTCGTCGAAATCGTTGAGGAAATCCGGCTGCTGCGCAGGCGGAGGCGGAGCCTGGGGCATCTCTGCCGGTGCAGGCTGAGTCCTCCGGGAGGTTTTAAGATCGGAAGCTGTAAGAGATGTGGTAGGTGACGTAATTATCTCACAGCCGCTGTTTGATGAACTTGCCCTGTAGAGCAGACTTATACAGCTGTCACAGGGAGTAAGTACTCTGTAATCACTGAATGCTATAGTTATCATCTGCTTTGCATTGACCTGATTTGCAACTATCATGGACATAATAGCATTGGTCTCTGAGCAGACAGTCACAACCGATTCACCGTTGACTCTTACACCGGTAACACCGGAAAAAATCTCGTCCTTATCTGTGATGATAAGGCAGAGTGAAGACTCCGGATCGGCTACAGCATAGGGCTTTTCACGCTTTACCTTGTCAGCAAGCATTTTTGAAGCATTGTAAAGCACATTGATTTCCATATGGATCACGCTTTCCTTTCAGAGGTATTGACTGTTCTCGGAGCTCACTGTGCTCTTCTGAAGAAGCAGAGCTGGTTCTTGCCGCCGCTCTTGGCTGTAAACATGGCAGTCTCCGCACATCTGAACAGATCCTCCGCACTTCTTGCGTCCATCGGGAAGGAGGCAGCACCGAAGCTGGCTGTAGTAGTGAATACCTCTCCTCTGATCTCTACAGGTGTGTCGAAGATCTCACTCATTCTTGTAACGAACACGTAAATATCGTCAGCGGTAAGGCCTGAGCTGAGGATCACTCCGAACTCATCGCCGCCGATCTTGGCTGCAAATGCGTCGTCGCCGCAGAGCTGCTCGATCCTCCTTGAATATGCCACCAGCAGCTCGTCGCCGGTGGAATGACCGTAGTTATCATTTATTCTTCTGAAGTCATCAAGGTCAACGTAGATGATATTGACCTCTTCACCGTTAGCTATGCTCTCTTCAAGGTTCTCCATGAACATCTGTCTGTTAGGCATCTGGGTAAGGCGGTCATAGTAAGCAAGGTACTGAAGCACCTCATCCTTTTCCTGAATGATACGGTTATTCTCGATAACCTCCTGATAGCTCTCTGCGAGTTCCTCGTGCATCTTGTCATTCCTTGCAAGGAAGGCATAGAGGATGGCTGCGATAGCTACTGTTACAAGAGAGACAACGATTCCGGGAGGAAATGCCTTTCCGCCGCTGCGGACGAAGGTGAATGCAAGCAGGTAGAGAGCGTTAAAAAGGTTGAGCGCACCTGCGGCGATCATTCCCTTCTTACGGTTGGTAAGTACCATGATAACGGACAGAAGGACCTGTATCTGAGCGATAACGCCCTGGATAGAAGCGTTTCCTGATCTTGAAAGTCCCTCAAGAGGGCCCATAACGCTCATGGAATCGCCTTTTTCAATACCATATTTCTGGATAAGTCCCTCCATAGCCTGTGCTACACCGAGAACTGTCTCGTTGGGCTTTGTCTGTATTCTGCCCTGGATAAACCATAAAGCAACAAATATTACAGCACATATGATAAGCACCGGAATATTTGAATATTTATTCTTAATTGTTTTCTTTTCCATAACCTAAACTCCATTCTTGTTATATCCGCCAATCACTCAGAACCACCGCTGCGGCGCTTCATCTGATTTTTAAGGCGCTGTTTTTCGAGGTTAGCCAATTGTTCAGCTTTTCGTGAGGCTGCCAATTCTCTGTTTTCCTCCGCTTTTTTGGTCAGAAACTCCTGCTTCTGCGAAGCGAGGGCGCAGTTATACACGCAGGATAGTGTTATGTCATCTTCTGTTCCATAATGGGAGCGTTTTGTCAGATTACGAAGTATGGTATCTTCAAAATCAGCAAAATCTGCAAGCTGGCCTGAGATTATTGTATGATAGTCAAGAAAGTCGAACTCACTTCCGAAGGAGGTATAAAGCCCGTCTGTAGATGCGTAGAGCGCAATAGGCTTTTCCTCCGTATAGAAGCTGTTGAACATATCGAAGGCGTTGGAATTACATATAGAAGCAGTTACATTAGCCGGTGCCGATTCCTCGTAAGCCATTGGAGTGACTGTGCTTCCGTCATCATATACAGCGACCACCGTACCGTCACCGATCTGCACGCCGAAGGTGAAACTGCTGCACGTAACTGTCGCCATAACAGTTGTGCCGTAGTAAGATTCAACAGCTATCTTTTCAAACTCCTCATCCGTGAACGCAGAGCGTTCCTTATCGGTAACAGGGTTTTCTTCAAAATGTCTGCTGATCTTATCATCCCATCGTGCAATGATCTGCTTCTCGATATTCTTTATTATGCTGTCATGTCTTTCTTTAAACAGCTTTTCAAATTCCTCTGAAGCTCCGAAGAAGCTCTCAACAGTTTCAAGAACTGCTCTTACTGCAAACTTTGAACCGAGATCACTGCGGAAGTGTTTTTTGCTTCCGTGACCGTCAGCAGCAACTGCCACACACCAGTTATCGTACACCCGGAAGGCTGAGCTGTCCTGGCAGACTATGCCACGCTTCTCGTGGCTCGCGCCCATTACGGAGTAGGAAAAGCCACTGTACATAGCTGTGAACTCCTTTCGATCGGTATGTATCTGTCAGGCAGTGATTACCAGCCTGTATCGAAGGGAACCGGGTCTGATTCATCCTGCTCCTTTATAAGCTCCTGGATCTGCTGACCTAAGAGCTTCTGCTTTGCAGCATAAACGTCAGTCTCGCTGAGCTCGTGGTTAGTCTCGTCGGAGAGAGTCATACTCTTACTTCCGATCTGTGAGGAAGTAACAGCGATGATCTTTATCATCTGAGCAAGCTGACTGCCTGAATAAGCATGAACTACTGTATCCTTGCTGCCGGTAAACTCCGCCAGCATATCGTCATTCGCTTCGCTTCCGATACCAAGTGCAGCCTTCAGACCGAACTTGTACCAGCTGTTGCCCTGAAGTGCCTTCAGTCCGCTCTTATAATCGTCAGAAGGATAGCCGTCAGTCATAAGGAAGATAACGGGAGCGAATGAAAGTGAAGGTGAATTAAGGAAACTGTTCCGGGACATTCTTACAGACAGCTCCCGGAAAGCCTCACCCATACTGGTAACGCCGTCCGCACGGAGTCTTGCCCACTCGAACTCCTCTATGGAGATAGGTGTTGAATACATCCATCTTACGCTTGTTGAGAAAGTGAGGACAGCTACCTTTACATCGGTATCAGCCTCTCCTACACGTCTGATCTCGGGGATAAGCTCTTCCATAACGGTATTGAGTTCTCCCATCTTTTTGCCCTTCATACTTCCTGAGGTGTCGATCAGGAAGAATATAACAAGGCTCTTTCTGGATACGCCGGTAGCGCTGAGCGGATCATCGTCATCGAAATCCAGCACATTCGCCTTGGGTCCTGCCGCAGCCGGCTGTTGAGCCTGCTGAGGAGCCGGAGCTGACTGTACCTGTGCATCAGCAGCGGCAGAAGTATTCTCTGCTGTGCTGTCTCCTGCGGGTGTTAACTGCTCCTGCTTCTTTTCAGTGCTTTCTGTACTCATAAGCTGCATACGCCCTTTCTGTTTCTTTTTATTTGAAGATTATTGTAATCATTTAATGAATGCCTTTATATCTCCGAAATCTACTTCAAGATCGCTCCATATAGGGAATCCCTTTCCGGGAGCGATGTCGTAGAACTGACCGTCAGGCATCTTTGCCTTCCAGGTCTTATCGGAAGTATTCTTGATACCGAGCACACCGGGCTTCAGCTTGTTTTCCACAAGCTGACCGGCAACTGACTGGAAATCGTCGGATTCGGGGCTTATCTCGCACTCGAAGAACCGGCAGCCCAGATACAGCGGCATACGGTAATCACGGTTGCTGAATCCAAGTGTAGCGAACTCGCTTCCGCACTTGGGACACTTGTAGGTCTTATCGTCCGTCTTCTCAAACATTGACGTAAAGTTGGTCCTTCCGCATCCGCCGCACATGATGATCTCTGAGCGGAGTCTGATGAACAGCTTCTGCCACTCGTTCTCTATCATACGCTTGTTAGGCTCACGGAGACCTACCGTAAAAGAGTTTATAAACGCATCTCTTATGTAATCCGGATAAATGCTCCAGAACTTGATAACATTATCGTGTATGCCCCTTACAGGACGGTTGGACCTGTCCTCCGGATCGTATACAAAAACAGCATTCTGTCCGTAATGTCTCAGCTCAGAGGACTCTGTAAGGCAGATGTCCTTGACCACCTTCTCGCCCTCCATGGGATCGCCTCTGAAGAGGAGCTTGAAGAGTACTACCGCAAGGGAGTACTTATCGGTCTGTACATTAGGCTTTGCTATTCCTCTTACTACCTCGGGAGCCATATATCCGGGCTTTCCTCCGATACCGAAGTTGCTGCCGTCAGGAGCGATATTATCGCAGTCGCAGACCAGTATATCACCGGTATTGACATTTATGAAGAATCCTCCGTCGTTAAGGTCCTGGTAGCTCTTACCGGAACGGTGAAGCTGACGGAAAGCATTCACGATGTTGATAACAGCAGTCACCATTGCGAAAAGGCTTGTGAAGCGTACCGGCTTCTTGACTGCATGACCTGTAAGGTCGTCTATCTCCAGTCTGTAGGTATTGAGGATATCCACGAAGGAATCGAAGCCTTCGGGACGGAGATCCATTATGTATCCGAATGTTCCCTCTGAGTTTTCCTTAGTGAGATACTTCGGCCAGAGGAACTTCTCACTGGGCGGACCGTCGTTTATGTTCTGCTGTATATTCTTGCGGAAAGCCTTGGGATTGCGGATCTTATCCACATCGTACCATTTCAGCGCCCACTTGATCCCGTTGAATTCCACAAGGTAAACTATACCCTGACCGCCGCTGCCTATGATACTGAGCACCTTGGCAAATCCGCCGAATTCCATTTCGACCTCCTGGCCGATCTTCAGCTCTATCATTGTCTTTCATCCTTTCACTCTTGCTTAGGTCACGCTGCCTGCCGCAGCGATCATATCAGTTCTTGAAAGCAGTACCTCTTGCCACCAGATCGGTCTTTATGCCGTTTGTAAGGCAGTACTTATGCACATAGGAGTTCTCATAGCAGCGTATGGTAAGTGCCGGACAGTATGCGAAAGCATTCTCATCTATAAACTTTACGCTCTCCGGCAGGAACAGCTTTCTCAGACTCTCGCAGCCGCTGAACGCACCGCTGCCGATGCTGCTGACAGATGAAGGCACTTCGATCACCTGGAGGCTGCGGCAGAACTGAAACGTATTGTCCTCGATCTCAGGTATTCCCTTGGGGATCTTTACTATAGTCAGCTTTGCACACTGGCTGAAAGCGCCCTGTTTTATGATCTTCAGTGATTCCGGCAGCTCTACTCCCCTGAGTCTCTTGCACTCTGAAAAAGCGTATTCACTTATAGCTGCCAGAGTGGAAGGCAGCTCAACAGTACGAAGAAATCCGAAGCCGTCGAAGCAGAAGCTGTCGATGCGGGTAACGCCCTCCGGTATTACGATATTCGCCTTGAAGCGTGATTTTGCTGCGTCTATCGGACGGAATATCCTTGCGTTGATATTAAGGGGAGATTTTTCCGTCTTTTTCTTCTCGGCAGGTTCCTGCTGGATCTCCTTTCTTACGAGCTTTGTCTCATACTCCCATCCGAGTATATATGCAAAGCAGACTAGTACGAACTCGGCGGCATTTTCGGAAATAAAAAGCTCGCCGATCATATAGCTCTTCGCCTGCATGATAGCGGTCTTCTGGTTTGATTCCTTCATCATTCTCTTGAGTACGCCTGCCTCAAGCATATTGCGGAGCAGCCTGCGCTCCTTGTCGTATTCAGGTATATAGTCATTCAGCAGAGCAACGAACCTGTCAGTTTTGCTGACAACATCCGCCCCGTTCTGCTCAATGATGCTTCTCAGCTCTTTCTTGATGACGATCGTATTCTCAAATCCCTCTACGTTGCGTGAAACAGGCGTTCCGCAGTTCGGACAAACTACATTTGTTGCGGCAAGCTCTGCGTTACATTTCTCACAGCGCATAAATCACCTCTCCTGTCATAAAAGAAATTAACAGACTCTGTCTGAAATCTGTATATAATACCGGAACCGTAACATCGCCCTCCGGTTTCCGGACAGATCCGGAAGAAAGGGCTGATCTAAGAATCCGTTCAATAAAGCATATCTCCTGCACAAAAATGCAGAAAACCCGGTAACTCACTTACATATAGTATAACACCAATATTAATAAAAGTCAAGTAAAAGTAAAGCATATAGTTATAAAATATGGTGCATTAGACGGGTGAACTTTTTATGAATTGACCATAAAGATCAACAATAAAATATGTAAAAATAGTATTTTTCCTGCATTTTCTCCAAAATGTATTAATACGGCAATAAAATATCTATGACCTGCTTTTGTTTTTCGTATCTCCTCCCCGTCTCCGGCAGGTGGAAGGAATACATTTTTAATAACAAGTCAAAATTGAGTTTATTGTTATTTAGCTGCCGGAGTAGTAATAATAATAATCCAAAAATATTCTTGCAAAACCTTGAAATCCTTAAAAGAGTATGTTAAAATAATACTGTATAGCAAATTGTATATCACTGCCGTCTGAGGATGGTTTAAGGAGGTCCGACAATGAATTTCAGAAAACAACTCAGCCGGATCATTTCAGTATCCGTATCTGCTGCACTCACGCTCTCAGCTGCCGGCTGCGGAAGCAGCTCAGGAGAGAACAAGGGCAGCATTACCTTTGTATGTCTCAGCAACAGCTCAGATTATTGGAACTCCGTCCGGAAAGGCGCTGCTGACGGTGCCGAGGAGATGATGTATAATATCACCTTTTCTGTCCCGGATGATGAATCTCCAGAGTCGCAGGCTTCACTGATACAGGAAGCCGTCGGAAAAAAGCCTGATGCCCTTATAATAGCTCCTTCAGATCCCGACCTGCTGAGCGACGAGATCAGCGCTGCCGATAAAGCCGGTATCCCGGTAATAATCGTCGGATCAGAGGTCTCCTGCGGAGGCATCAGATCGTACATTGGTCCGAGAAACGAGACTGCCGGTGAGATAGCAGGACGCAGAGCCGCAGACATTTCCGGTGGAAACGGAAAGTTCGCCGTTATAGGCGGAAGCGTTTCAGATACCGGCGACCGTGAAAGAGCTGCCGGCTTCATAAGATTCCTCGACTCCGACGAAAGAGCATCATATACATTTGTTTCAACACAGTACTGCGAGGACAGCGCCGATAAAGCCAAGGAGCTGACGCTCTCACTGCTTGAGAAAGAACCAGACCTTACAACGCTCCTTGGTACAGACGAAGCATCATCTGAGGGCATCTGTGAAGCAATTGCCGAAATGGGGCTGACAGGAAAAATGACTGTTATAGGCTTCGGCTCATCCGCCAGGGAAACTTCATTCGTCAGAGACGGTACTCTTGCAGGACTGCTGCTCCAGAATCCATACAATATCGGATATCTCAGCGTAAGAAACTGCATGAAGCTGCTCGGAGGACAGACTATCCCCAGCTCCATCGACTCCGGCTTCACCTACGTTGACAAGGAAAACATCGACGAGGACTATGTTCAGCTCCTCCTTGATCCCGAGATGTGAAGGAGGACTGCCAATGTATCCGAATGACTCACATAAGACCAGCAAGATATACCTTTTCGCCGGAGTATTCCTCTTTATCGTGTGCGCCGCAAATATGGTGCTGATGAATATCGTCTACTCCAACAGCAAGCGCATCTACAGCCGTGACCTGGAGTCCATCCAGCACATGAGCACGATAAACGATCAGCTGTCAGATATCAACGAGAACGTACTCAATGTGGTATCCACCATTTTTCTGGACACAAATACCGATCCTATTGGTGAGATCAGAAATGCTTTCAATGTAATACATGAAGAAGAGGACGCTTACGAAGCTACCGGCGGACGCTCAGAACTTGAACTCCGCAGATACCGTCAGGCAAAACTCGCTATCCAGTCTTACAGGAATATCCTTTCAGATCAGATACCGCTCTTTGAGAAGGGTGACTTCTCCACTGCCCGTTCCACCTACCTACAGGAGATAATCCCCCTCCAGAACGGTGCATCGGAGATGCTCACCGCTGCCATGGAGATCGGTTCACGCAATGCCGAGGAAAGCGTTCACCAGAATGCAGTAGCTCACGGATTCGGTCTGCTGATACTGCTTGCACTGTTCGTGCTGGGAGAGCTGGCTATCCTCTACGCAATGCAGAGAGCCAGACGCACCTCTCAGGAGATCATGCAGAATCAGTACCAGCTTGCAGCAGCAGGCAGAAAACTGGAGCATTCAAAACAGAAGGTCCACGACATTGCACTCCGCAATATCCTCACCCGCATGAAGAACCGCTATGCGCTTGAAGCCGACCTCACAGAGAGACTTGAGACCGACGTATTCAGCATCGCTGTACTCGACACCGACAGCTTCTACAAGATCAATGACGCCTATGGATACAGCTTCGGCGACGAATACCTCGCCGTTATGGCTGACAGACTTACGTCAGAATTCGGAGAGCAGGGAACTCTGTACAACATCAGCGGCAACGAGTTCTGTATCATCTTCAACAATGTTATCCCTGAACCTCAGGCAGAGGAGATAGCTGAATCAATCCGCAACGCAATGTCAGAGCATTATACCGTTTCAGGCATAAAGGTGCATATGAACGCTTCCGGCAGTATACTCCACTATCGTCCGGATGAATGCAAAACCCCTGACGAGCTGCTTATAAAGCTGGACTCCGCTATGAGGAAAGTCAAGAAAAACGGAGGCGGAAGCCTGACTACTGTAATCACGGACTGATACAAAAAAACGTCCGTGTTTCTCCTTGAAAGGAAAGAAAACATGAAAAATAAAAGAATATTAGCCGCAGTTTTAGCGGCTGCCGCAGCATCTGCACTTTCAGGCTGCTCGGTATCAGATATTCTCTGGAACGATGAATATGAATACGAATACCAGGAGCCTGCGGTCACTGAATCCCAGAACACTCTCACCACCGATGACGCCGATTCTGTCTACGATGAGATAGACTATGTCCCTGAGATGTTCTTCGGAAAATACGTTGCCGACGGCACAACAGGAAATACGATCAGCGATCCCGAAGGCTTCGTGAAAGGAAGATCGCTCAATTATACGCCTATCAAAGCCTATGAAGGCGAAAAGATAGCCTATGTCCCGTTCCGTATCGAAGCCGGTCCCCGTTCCAATCCCACTGAGCTCAACCAGGTCCCGGGACAAAACTGGATGAAGATGTATATCCTCACCGCCAACGGAGAGGTGCGTGAGATGGAAGCATCCTATACCCTGTCAGGAAGAATGCTCCTCGTCCGCCCCGTTGTATCACAGAATATAGATCCGGAGACAAACCAGCTTGAGTACAGTCTCACAGCGGATCCGATAGCCTTCCGCTATTCCTTCACCGGCACCGATCTCAAGCTGTCACACGGCACAGATGAGGTCATACTGCACGCTGAGGATATATATAACGGAGACGGGATCTCTATCACCGACAGCAACCTCGTCCCCGGCTCTGAAAACATTAACGGGATAACCTCCTTCAATCTAAGCGGCGATTCAGGCGCTATCATCGAAGGCGATGATACCTACTCCGCTGAGGTAAAGTTCAATGAAAACGGCTTCTGTGACCTCAAATGGGGCGACAAGTCAAGCAAGCTGATCTACTTCTACGGCGGTGATGACGGACTTGTATTCAGCGACGGCTCTACAAATTATCTGTATACCGCTCGTTCGTATGACCTCTATGCTCCCTCTATCTCCGGAAATATCAACAACGAGGAACAGCTTGGCAACCTCACAGAGGAACAGATCTCCGACATCGTCAACAAGAGCGAGGAGCTGTACAGCGACCTCAACAACGCATTTGCCGATGCAGGCATCAACGCTCAGGTCAATAAAGATACCGGTGAGATCTCTCTTAACACTGTCTCAATGTTCTCCTTCAGCCATTCGGATATCTCTCCGGAGGGACGTAACGACATCAGCCGCTTCATGAAGGCTTACACCTCCGTGATATTCAATGATAAGTATGACGGATTTATCTCAGGTATCTGCATCGAAGGCCATACCGACAAGTCCGGAAGCTACAACTACAACATGGATCTTTCAAAGTCCCGTGCCTCCAACGTTCTTGATTTCTGTCTCAGCCCGGAGTCAGGACTCGCACCTGAGATCATTGAGAAGCTCAGACCGCTTCTTACCTCAGCCGGCTTCTCCTACGACGTACCGGTGCTCAATGAAGACGGTTCCGTCAATGACGAAGCAAGCAGACGTGTTGCATTCCGCTTCACCATAGATCTCGATCAGTAAAAAACACCATGAATACAATAAGCCCCGGATACAGTTCGTTACTGCTCCGGGGCTTTACTATTTTATTTGTTACTTTACCAGCTTCGGTATCCTTTTTATCACCAGTTCATATATCGCTACAGAAGTTACTGCACCCATTATTCCCTGTACAAGGTTTGCAGGCACTCCTGCTACAGCCGCACTGAACGAATGATACATGAAAGACTCAAACAGGACATATCCCGATGCCATGACAAGCTCTGCCGCAGCCGCTGCTGCTATTCGTGCCGGGAAAGACCGGAAATGCTTTACAAGAGATGTATAAACTCCCCATGACACTGCTGCCATAAGTGCCTTTATCACCAGCGTTGCCGGTGCGTATACCACATATCCGCTGATAATATCAGCCATCGCAGAACCGATACCGGCAGCAGCCGCTCCGTATGCAGGTCCCAGCACCCAGGCAGATACATTTACAAGGCAGTCACCAAGATTGACATATCCCTTTGTGGGAGTAGGTATCTGTATGAGTAATGTCGCAACACAGGTCAATGCCGCAAGCATTGCAGCCAGAGTAAGTGTCCTCACTCTTTCATTCTTGTGATTTTCCATAACATTATCCTCCATTCTTCAGATTATATAATATCACTATGTACATTGATTGTCAATAGCATATAGTATATATTTTATGTCTGTCAAAGCAGTCATACTCCTTCAGGACCTGCAAGGCTGTTGTTCATCTGTACTGAATTCGTCATATCGCAGACACTCCCACTGAAAAATCAGTGGGAGCGGTCCAAGAAAGATGTATTATTTTACAGCCTCGAATCCATGTTCAAGGTCTGC
This sequence comes from Ruminococcus sp., assembly GCA_003488415.1. Taxonomy (GTDB): domain Bacteria; phylum Bacillota; class Clostridia; order Oscillospirales; family Ruminococcaceae; genus Ruminococcus. The sequence continues at coordinate 11,457 of DNLQ01000004.1, forward strand.
GATGATGTCGTCTATATGCTCAGTACCGATAGAAAGTCTTATGGTATTAGGCTTTATTCCGGCGGAGAGCAGTTCCTCCTCTGACAGCTGTGAGTGAGTGGTGGAGGCAGGGTGTATTACAAGTGACTTTACATCTGCTACGTTGGCAAGAAGTGAGAAAAGCTCCAGACTTTCTGTAAACTTTCTTGCCTTATCTGCTCCGCCCTTGATCTCAAAGGTGAATATGGAAGCTGCACCATCCGGGAAGTATCTGTCATAGAGCTCCTTTTCTCTGCCCTCTGCCAGTGAAGGATGGTTTACCTTCTCTACCTGCGGGTGATTTCTAAGGTACTCAACTACCTTGAGGGCATTCTCTGTGTGACGCTCAAGGCGGAGAGAAAGTGTCTCAAGTCCCTGGAGAAGAAGGAAGGAGTTAAAGGGAGAGATAGCTGCACCCTGATCTCTCAGGAGAGTTGTGCGTATCTTCAGTATATATGCGATATCTCCGCAGGCTTCTGTGAATACTACTCCGTGGTAGGAGGGATTGGGCTGTGAAAGTCCGGGGAACTTATCGTTCTGCGCCCAGTCAAAGTTACCGCCGTCAATGATGACACCGCCCATTACGGTACCGTGTCCTCCGATGAACTTGGTGGCAGAGTGTACCACTATATCAGCTCCATGCTCAATAGGACGCAGAAGATAAGGTGTAGCAAAGGTATTGTCAACTATCAGAGGAATGCCGTGCTTGTGTGCAATGGCTGATATAGCCTCAATGTCGATGACAGAGGAATTCGGATTGCCGAGAGTCTCGGCGTATAACAGCTTTGTCTTTTCGGTTATTGCCTTCTCGAAGTTCTCAGGATCGAAGGGATCAACAAAGGTCGTGGAGATGCCCTGATCCTTCAGAGTGTTTGAAAGCAGGTTGAATGTACCGCCGTAAAGGTTGGTGGATGATACGACATGATCTCCGGCTCTTGCGATATTCTGTATTGCGTAGGTTATCGCAGCAGAGCCTGATGCTACTGCAAGGGCAGCCTTTCCGCCTTCAAGCGCTGCTATCCTCTCCTCAAACACACTGGAGGTCGGATTCATCAGTCTGGTGTAGATATTGCCGGGAACTGTAAGTCCGAAGCGTCCGGCAGCGGTATCCGAATCCTTGAAAACATAGGATGTGGTGGCGTAGATCGGAACTGCTCTTGCATCAGTTGCCGGATCCGGTGACTCCTGTCCTGCGTGTACCTGTAAGGTCTCAAATTTGTAATTGCTCATAATAACATCTTCCTTTCATTAACTCTATAATATACATTTACTTTGTAGGCTTTCGATCTGTTCTTAACTTGTTTATATTATAGCATATAGTTTTCTGCTTGTAAAATACGTATAATCAATGGTCTGTTATAAGCCAAATCTATAGCAGAAACGCTTTCAGAGTGTCAAAAATTGCTTTTTGACAAAATGAAAGGACTCCCCGGGGAGTCCTTTAATATCCTTATTTATCAGATGCCAGATCTCTGACAACTGCTTCAAAGAGCGGAAGATCCTTGTCGTAGGTCTTCTGCATCGCCTCCCGTGAGGAGTACAGCAGCTTCTTGGGAGTCCGGATAGCTATGAACCAGCCCTCGGGTATATCGCTCTTACCAAGTCCTACACGTGAGGCAAACTCAGTATCACTCAGCATATAGGCATACCCTTTGACATTCCCGTCATCCGGGAACATTCCCGTAAGATCCTGGAACACTTCATCGGTCAGCATGAGCTTCGGTATATCAGGTCCGCATACTGCTATAACGCTCTCTCCGGACTGCATCTCCGCAGTCAGCTTTGTATCGACACCGTTAGCGTAATTCTGCTGATCGTTCTTGCCGTACGGAATGTAGGACACCGCAACCTCGATCTTTCCGTTGCCGTTATAGTCCTCAGCCAGCGACTCAAAGTAACTCTGTATCTCTGACTCCTCGCCAAGGCGATAGTTATCCCCTATCACCATTACCATAACGTCAGGGTTCGGGCGCATCACCATGCTGACAACGAACCATATCACTACACCGGCGCAGAAAACTCCCATACCCAGCCACCATTTATTGTGGTAAAAGAAATTCGATATTTTCTTGAAGAAGCTCAGCTTCACTTCAGCTTCTGCTTCCTCGTGAATGATCTCGCTTTCCTCGATGATGCCCTGCTTCAGGCGGATAAGCTCCTTCTTCTCCTCGTAGAGCCGGCGTTCATGCTCTTCACGGCGCTTTCTTTCAAGCTCAGCCTGCTTACGGAGTGCTTCCTCTCTCAGTTCCTTGTCACGTCTTTCAGCCTCAGCCTTCATTTCTCCGGCAGACTGGAACACACTTCCGGAAACGTGTATCTTTTCCTCGGAACTGTCATTATCCGGTCTCTTATCCTTTTCTTTCATAAACAAAAGACTTACTTTGAGATCTCAAGCACCTCAAAGCGAAGCTCACCCTTCGGAGCTTCGACCATGAAAACATCTCCTACCTTTTTCTTCATTGCAGACTTTCCGATAGGTGACTCATCCGAGATATTGCCCTTGAGTACGTCCACATGATTTGTATCAACGATACAGAAGGACATCTCGCTGTTGTCCTGGAGATTCTTTATCCTGAACTTTGAACCCACACCTATCTCGTCAACGGAGATATCGTCCTCTTCAACGATCTCTGCATTATCAACGTCGTACTGGAGGGCTGCGATCTGTGCCTCCAGGATCGCCTGTTCGTTTTTAGCTTCATCGTACTCAGCGTTCTCGGAGAGGTCTCCGTATGAACGTGCTACCTTCAGTCTTTCGGCAACTTCCTTACGTTTATTGATCTTCAGATCATCAAGCTCCAGAACAAGTTTCTCGTAGCTTGATCTTGACATCTGCTTTCCCATGGTTATGCACTCCTTTATTATCTTTATTCTCCCCTCGGGAGACAATAGTCCAACATAGATAATTATAGTATATTTTACTCAGATTGTCAATATCCACATTAATCTTGTTTCCGTCATTCCAAAACGTATTATTATGAATCCGACGCTCTTGAAACAGCAGGAAAAAGCCCCGGCATTCTCTGCCGGGGCTGCACAATATTCAATTGTAGTACAATGCGGATAGACTCTTCCGCACTGAAGGCTGTATTACTTTCGGACCTCTTCTTTCGGATCAGTTTTCTGAATGAAAGAATTTAAGCAGTCAACCTTAGTAAGATCTCAGGGAAATGGTTCACATCGGAATCACCCTTCTTATGAAATTTTACATATTCATTTACCTCTGCCGCACTCTCGGCAGTATAGGTAATGTTGATCACTTTTCTTACAAGAAACTTTACTTCAGAATCTCATGGGACTCACCTTTACAATAGATTTATCTAAAGACTCAAGTCGGAATTTCAGGTATTACCTGTATTTCTTCTGAGCTTAGACATGAAGCCGTTTCTTTCAGCAATGCGTCTGCGTTTCAAATCGAATTTTTATCTTTGAATATATAATTCATCGGAACAAGTCTTATGACCTATATTCCCGTTCAGTTATCCGACCGATCAGCAAGCCCGCCGGCTTCACGCTGCTGGATTGAATTTTCTTCCATCGGACTCACTCACCTTTCCGCATAGAATAATTTACATTGAGTACTCGGACACTTCATCCGCCTTTCCTCAGTCCAAGTAAATTCAGCTTAGAGTAGCTTTCGTTACTCCTTTTCCTTGATTCTATGTTACCACAAATCATGTAAAAAGTCAATAGTAGTTATAAAGATTTTGAAAGTTTTTGAGTGATTTCGTCGAAACGTCCAATGACATGAAACATCTTATAAGCATTCTGCACAACAAAAAAGCCTCCGGTACGCAGAGGCGTACCGGAGGCATGACGTATTATTGCTTATGGCATTTGTTTGCCATGGGACAGTGTCCGCAGCTGCCGCCGCAGGAGGACTTACCGTTCTTTTTATCATTTATCATGGATCTGATTATCGCTGCAACGATACAGACAAGTACCAGAAGCACCGCTATAGTTCCGGGATTATCCGTTATCCGCTCTGCCATGACAACAGCTCCTTTCCTCCGGGATGCGGATCATTTTGCCGAAGTCTTCTTCTTTGATGATGTCCGGTCGAATTTCCTGACGAACATCATATAGATCATCACTGCAAGTATTGCAAAGGCTGTGACTGCCCCGGCGGTATTGCCCTCTCCGGTGAAAAGCCAGCCGAACTGTGTGACCATGAATGCGATCGAGTAGGCAAATACAGTCTGATATGCTATAGCAAAGAATGTCCACTTTGCACTGTTCATCTCACGTCTGATAGCTCCCATAGCTGCTACACACGGAGCGCAGAGCAGGTTGAACAGCAGGAAGGAGTAGGCTGTGACGTGAGTGAATCTGTCTGCAAGATTCTGCCATACAGTACCGCTGCCGCCGCTGTACAGCACTCCCATGGTGCTGACGATATTCTCCTTTGCGGCAAGTCCTGTGATAGAAGCGACCGCTGACTGCCAGTTGCCCCAGCCAAGAGGTATGAATATCCATGCGACGGCTGAGCCTATCCTGCCAAGCACCGACTTGTCGAACTCTCCTTCATTCAGCATTGTGAATCCGCTGTCTGTAAAGCCGAAGCGTGAGAAGAACCATATTATTATGGTGGAAAGCAGTATCACAGTACCAGCCTTCTTGATGAATGACCAGCTTCTGTCCCAGGTATCATGGAGGACATTTTTCAGAGGCGGCATATGGTATGCAGGAAGCTCCATGACAAAGGGTGAAAGCTCTCCCCTGAACAGACTTGTCTTCTTCAGCATAACGCCCGATACTATCACTGCCAGCATACCTATGAAGTAAGAAGAAACAGCGATAAGGGGTGAACCGCCGAAAACAGCTCCGGAGATCATTGCTATAAAGGGCACTTTTGCTCCGCAGGGTATGAATGTGGTGGTGATTATCGTCATGCGGCGATCCTGGAGGTTCTCGATAGTACGGCTTGCCATG
>DNLQ01000105.1 GCA_003488415.1 Ruminococcus sp.
ATTTTTGAAAATTGATTTCCGTGCTCCAGAAGCGTATTTCCTTGACAAAAGCTGCAAAAGATGATAGAATGGGCTTGAGTGTATCTTTCGCCCGGACGGGCGTATACTATGTAAAAAGGAGCTTTGCCATGAACGATCAGGAACTGTATTCGTCCATATATGACATAGTTGAAAAAAATGCCGAGGCTGCCGGCAGCAGACTGGAAACAGACAAGGAGTGTTTTCTCTGCCTTGCGGAGTCCGAGCCGTGCAGAGTGGATGTGCTGGAGATGTCCCGTGAAAAGGACAATATGCGCTTCATACAGAAGGCGTATATCAGTATGCTCAAACGCATCGTGGATCCGGCTGCGCTGGATGCCTGGAAACTCAGTGCAGACCTTGAACCTGCGGAATTCCAGCTCCGTGCCGTGAACGGTCTGAAGCTCTCCGAGGAATTCTTCCTGACTCATGTGAAGCTGGAGAACAACATCTACGCCACAAATAATCCTGCATCAGCTGCCCCTGCCGCAGCTCCCGGTTCAAGTGTGTCCATGCCGGAGAAGCTCATGCGTACCTACAGGAAGATGCCCGAATTTATGAAGAAAGCCGTGCGCCGCATGATGGGTGTAAGGTAACGAAAGGAAAGAAGTATGAAGATCTATATTGACCTCTCAAATCTTATGTTAGTCGATTTCGTTACCGGCATACAGCGTGTTGTAAGAGAGATAACCGCACGTATCGTGAACGAGAGCAGCCATGAGTTCTGTCTTATGACCTACAATTTCCGGAAGAACGCCTTCCAGAAGCTCAGCAACGAGCTTTTCGTCCGCTATTTCACAGTGGGCGACATAGAGAAGGAGGCCGTTACTACCGACGAGATAATCAGAATAGAGGATATCCCCAGCGGAGCAGTTTTCTTCGACATAGACAGCGTATGGAACGCAAGGCTCAACAGAAGCTGGCTGCTGCCTATACTCAAACGCAGCGGCGTGAAGATAGTTACACAGCTCTACGACCTTATACCCATTACCCATCCGCAGTTCTGCCACTCCAGCACTACTGCCAACTTTATGACCTACGTAGGCGCTAACCTGAAATACGCCGATCTTATCATAACCAATTCCAACACCACGGTACAGGCTCTCGATGACCTTACGGACAAGCTGGGCATAGAGCGCAAGAAGTCAATAGTAGTCCCTCTGAGCAGCGATTTCACCAATAACGGCTCTTCGGAAGACAGGGACGAGGTGGATCCGGAGGTAAAGGAGATCGCCGACAAGGGCAAGTACCTGCTCATGCTCGGTACTATCGAGCCGAGAAAGAACCACAGCCTCGTTATCGACGCTCTGGAGTCCGGTCTTGCAGAGGCTGGTATGCGTGCAATATTCGCCGGACGCATCGGCTGGAACGTGGAGGAGCTTGAGAAACGCATGAAGGAGCATCCTCTCTACAACGAGAGCCTCTTCTTCGTTGAGCGTCCCGACGACGCAACTGTTGATTACCTCTACAAGCACGCCTTTGCAGTCGCCTTCCCTACCTTCAACGAGGGCTTCGGACTGCCTATCATAGAGTCATTTATGCGCGGTACTCCCGTTGTGGCTTCGGATATAGGAGTGCTCCACGAGGTAGCCGGTGAATATGCCGATTATTTCGATCCCAACGACAAGGATGATCTCGTCCGCTGCGTGAAGTCCCTTATGGACGATCCGGCACTCTACGAGCAGAGACGTGAGCGCCTTAAAAGCTACGTTCCCTACACCTGGGACGAGTCCGCCCGTGATATGCTGGCGGCTCTGGAGACTCTTGACGAGGAGCAGAAGCGTGTTCCCGGTGACGTGAAGATAAAGCAGCTTGTCTGTCTCACCGCACGCAACGAGGATATGCTGGCAACTCTCCCCTACATCGAGGAGTTCATGCCCTTTATCACGGAGATGGTGCTTATGACTCCGGATAAGAACGTGGAGGAGATAAAGAATAACTATCACGGCAGACTGGAGCTGAAGTTCCTTACCGACAGCGAGATCCTTGCCGGACAGAAGCTCCCGGAGGACCACTCCACCCGTAATTTCTTCCTGCGCTGCCTTGCACTTAAAAATCCCGTATTCGATGACGTGTTCATCATGACCGATGACGATTACCGTCCGCTGAGGACGATAACCCAGGACGTGTTCATTAAGGACGGTGCATACAACGCTTACTACTGCTACGACCTGAGCAGATGGAGAGGCACCTACAGCAGCCCAACATCCTTCGATGTAAGTATGCGGAAAACAAGGAAGTTCCTTGCCGGACAGGGCTACCCCACAAAGATGTACGCATCCCACCAGATGCAGGTAATAGACAAGAGGATATACAACGAGATGACAGAGCGCTTCCCGGAAATAATATCCCAGGGACTCTGCGAGTGGGCTACCTACTTCAACTACGGCGCTTCCAACTATCCGGGAATGTTCCGCCCCGTGCCGTATGTGGCAATGGGCTGGCCCGGAGTTAGAAGCGACTGGTACGTGGATGTAGTGCCGGAGGATTTCCTCTTTGAGAACCACTACAGCTTCCTCTACACTCCCGGACAGGTGTTCGCAGGACTCAGCGAGGAGTTCGGAGAGAACGTCCGTGAGGAGAATCAGATAAAGACCATACGCTTTGCCAACGAGCTGAGAAAACAGCGTGAGGCAAGATGTGTGTACGATTCCTACGCCCAGTCCTACTGGATACAGTACCTGGAGATACCCTCATTTACACTTATGCCGGTAAAGGGAGAGGACGGAAAGTACAGCGTTGCTGTGTACGCTCCTGCCTACTACCAGGCTAAGGCTGGCGAGTGGACGAGGATACCCTTCAATGTGGACAAGGACGTTTTTGAGCTCCTGGGTACAAAGAAGATACTCCTCAACTACTGGTTCACCGACGAGAACGGAGTGAACCTCACCACTACAGGAAGGATAATGGTAGATCCCGATGATCTGTCATTCCTGCTGCCGGTGCTGAGTCCGGGATGTCCTGAGCGCTGCATCCTCAACATAAAGGCGATACTTGAGGACAAGGACATAGCAGGCTCTGCTGCCGTGAGAGCCAATATCATAGAATAACGGCAAATGATATGCCCTTAGTCAGGGGCTGGAAAGGACTTCAGAATGCTCGGTGCTGTAAAAAATCAGATAACGCAGCTGAAAAGACATAAATTCCTCTTTGAGGAGCTTGTAAAGCGTGACTTCAAGAAAAAGTACAAGCGTACTGCACTCGGAATGGTGTGGAGCCTTATCTCACCTCTTATGCAGCTGCTCATCATGAGTATAGTATTCACTCACTTCTTCGGCAGGGAAAAGCCTCACTACACTATCTACCTCTTTGCCGGGAACCTCACTTACTCCTTCTTCAAGGACTCTACCTACGGCGGCATGAGTTCACTTATGGCGAATGCAGGCATCATCACCAAGATAAACCTGCCGAAATATATGTTCCTGCTGTCAAAGAACGTGGCGTCACTTATCAACTTCGGTCTGACGCTGATAATATTCTTCATATTCACCGCTGCCGACCACGTTCCCTTCCACCCGCGATTCCTGATGCTGATATACCCCATAGTGACGCTTATCATATTCAACGTGGGCTGCGGATTCATACTCTCGGCACTGTTCGTCATCTTCAAGGACATACAGTACCTCTACGATATTTTCACCCTTATGCTGATGTACCTCTCCGCTATATTCTATTATACCGATACCTACCCGGAGTATGTGCAGAAGCTGTTCTACCTCAATCCCCTGTATGTGTACATCACCTATATCCGGCACATAGTCCTTGACGGCTATATCCCGGCACTTCCCACACATATGCTGTGTCTGGTGTACGCTCTGGGAGCTTTGGGCATAGGTGCGCTGATATACAAGAAGTACAACTACAAGTTCCTGTACTATATGTAAGGAGGCGGACATGAAGAAGATAGAGCTGAACGATGTCTCTGTCTCCTACATAGTGGGAGACTTCTCCAATGTGGGACTGAAGGACGTTATCATACAGAAGCTGAAGGGTACGTACACTGCCAGGGAGTTCACGGCTGTAAAGCACGTTTCATTCACCCTGGAGGAAGGTGAGCTGCTGGGCATAGTAGGTGCGAACGGAGCAGGCAAGTCAACACTGCTGAAGGTCATCTCCGGCATCATGCGTCCCACTGAGGGCACTATGGCAGTCCACGGCAGCATAGCCTCACTGCTGGAGCTGGGTACAGGCTTCGACGGAGACCTTACCGTAAAGGAGAATACCTTCCTCCGTGGAGCCATGCTGGGCTACACCAGGGACTTCATGAACGAGACCTACAGGAGCATAATAGAATTTGCAGAGCTTACCGAGTTCGAGGACAGAAAGTTCTCGCATCTTTCCTCGGGAATGAAGTCAAGACTGGCATTCTCCATTGCCTGTCTGGTGAATCCGGAGATACTGATACTTGACGAGGTGCTGTCGGTAGGTGACGGAGCCTTCCGCAAAAAGAGCGAGAACAAGATGATGGAGATAATCAAGGGCGGTGCGACTACTCTGCTGGTATCCCACTCACTGGGACAGATACGCCGTCTTGCCACTAAGGTACTGTGGCTGGACAGGGGAGAGCAGATAGCATTCGGTGACACAAAGGAGATATGCGACAGGTATGAGGAGTTCCTTGCAGGAAATGTGCCTGCTGCCGCTGTAACTCCTGCGCCGGAGACAGGGGATGACGATGATGACTAAATATCAGGTATATATGACGCTTTACTCCTATCTCAGAAGAGCAATGGACGGAGAAAAGGAGATCAGTGAAGGAGCTGTACAGTATATGTCCGGAGCTGAGCCAGACGGTAAGGGCGGAAGCAGATCCCCGGAGTTCTGGGAAGGATTCTGCCGCATAACAGATAAGACGCTGAAAGAGGAAAGCTGCACTGTTGAGGAAGGCTTCTACTATGCCGGAAGGTATCTCTATGAGCTGACCTGGGAGGACGATCATATCAGATGGCTGACCGAACACTTCCGGGACTGCACCGCAGATGAATGGGCAGAGCTTTACAGAGGTCTTGACGGCATCGGTACTTCTATGAAGCAGTGTCCCTGCTGCGGATGCTTTACCCTGGAGGAAGGCGGCGGAAAGTACGAGATCTGCGAGGTCTGCGGCTGGGAGGACGATCCGAAGCAGTTCCGTGATCCGGAGCTTTCCGGAGGTGCAAACGAGCCGAGCCTCAGCGAAGCAAGGGAGAATTATCTCCGCACCGGAAAAAGCTGTGAGGAGGCGTCTGTGCGTCCCCCTACGCATGAGGAGCTTACAGGTATAAAGGAATAAAAGCACCGGCGGATGAAAAGCATCCGACAG
>DNLQ01000214.1 GCA_003488415.1 Ruminococcus sp.
GTATCAGAAAGATACTCCACTTTGCGGAAATATGTATCAACGAGCATAATATGACCGGATATCAGGTAATAAGGAACAGCCTCAAGGGATTCAATACCGGCTGGTGCGACATGGCAGAGGATGAAGGCGCATACCGCACCTATGCCGATGAGATATGCGCTATGGCACAGTTCTATTACAATGACGGGCATCTTTACGATAATGTATTCACCTGGACTGAGTCTCCGGCTGCCGCACCCTACAGGACAAGTGACCGCTGGAGCTGGTGGGGCGACGGTCAGCCAAGTATGGCTCCCGTAGAGATAAAAGAAACACCGGACAAGGATCTGCCCGGTGATGTGAACGGAGACGGTGCTGTCAATGTTGCTGACGCCGTGGAGCTTGAAAAATTCCTGCTTGGAGCGTCAGATGAACTGAAGGTATGGAAGAACGGCGACCTTTGCAAGGACGAGGTCATCAACACATACGATATGGTGTTCCTGAGAAAGCTGCTGACAGATAAGGGATAATATGCTGTATCTGAGAGCTGCCGGTTATGAGGATATTGAGAAGGCTGTATCGTGTACTCTGGTCTATGCCGCATTCGTACAGCAGGCAGAGATCTTCGTCGGAGATACTAACGTCAGAGGGAGTGATGTAGCCTGTGGTATTGAAAATGATCTGAGGCAGCGTTACGCTCTTTCCGCCGTATATGTATTTCTTTTCATTCCGATCCGGCAGAACTATCCGTAAGGGTTCTGATCCGGATCTTTCTTTTTTATCTTCATCTCTTATATTGATCCATGGAAAGAAGCCCATCTCGTATCTCAGCATCGCTATTGATGCACCGTACAGCCACGGGAGGGTATCGTCCTTTTCGGCAAGGCTGATAAAAGCAAAGCATAACTCGTAGGGATCCGCCACAGGGAGGTCGGATGTCATATCAGGCAGCAAAAGGGAAATAATGAGTTATTGAAATTGTTATTTTCTAATAGCAGGAATAGATGCTCTGCCGGTCAGGGTTTATCATAACCGTCAAACATTCCCGGACTTTCTGATGCGAAAATGCCGCCGGTCAAGAATGACATCCTTCAGGAGGATGCGCTGTTTGTCATCAGTCAGCCCGTTCTGCGCCGGAAACATCGTCAACATAGAAATCAGTGAGACTGTCAGTTACCTCAACATAAAGCTGAAGGTTCTCGGCACCGTCGGGGATAGTATATGCAAGGTTCTCAAGTGTGATCCACTCCCCGCTCGGAGCTTCAAGAAGTGCTATCTGATCGTAATTCTCGCCGTTGTTGTCGTATTGCAGAGTCATCTTCATAGTCACGGTTTCGCCGCTGTTCTGCATAACATTCGCCCTGAAGCAGTATGCCTCGTTGGGCTTGTAGATCTCGCTGTCGAGCATGATCGCAGCACCGTTCCAGTTATCTGTCCTGCCGCTGACGAAGAGCGACTGTGAGCCTTCGCAGGCATTCTCCTTGTCTATGGTAAGGAGCGGACCTCCTCTTGTTATCCAGCCTTCAACACCGGTCTCAAAGGTAGTCTCAAAGAATCCTACAGCCTCCGGAGTTCCTGTATTCTCAGACTCCGCCAGCTTCCTGACAGCATCCTCATCAACAAATACTTCAATATCATCTGCTTCGGAATAGGTACCTTCCACCCTGAGATCATTCTTGTAGATCTCAGCCTTTCCCTTTGACTGATACCCCTCGATAGTGAGCGCTGTCTCGTACATCTTGCCAAGTTCAAGACCGCATTTCTTCCAGGCATCGAAATGCTTGGAGACAGATATGGTACCCTCACGCCTTGTACCATCGCCTGACGGCTTCTCCCTGCGGACGCTCCAGTACTGATCGAAGGTCTGTATATCGTCTATGGAGGGCTGTTCGATCCTCGTGGTCTTGTAGATATCGTATACCGCACCGTCTACCGTAACATTTCCTATAGCGAACGGAGCTCCGGGCGGACGCCAGGATCCCCACGATTCCACGATGTAGTACTCGATAAGAGGCTCTCTTGTCCAGCCGTACACGCACATATAGGAATTGCCCTCCGGCTGATAATCCACGCCGTAGTCAACGGAGATATTGCCAAGTTTCTCGTAGGTCTGGGTACAGTCATACTTCTTTCCGCGTCTGAAAAGTGCATTGTTGATATTGCTCCACTCACAGGAGAAGCATCCGCCGCCGGGCATCACCTTGAACAGAGTATCTCCCTCGTCCTTCCAGAGCTCATAATCATAGCCGTCGGCAGTGTCTGTGACGTTTTCGGTAAACTCAAGCGGCTCAGCTGCCGGCTGAGTTTCCTGCACTGTACTTCCACGGTCACCGGGTGCGGCAGCTCCTCCGCAGCTCACTCCGGATGTCATCATACACAGCGAAGCGGAGATCAGTACGAGACTTTTTACTAAGTTTCTTTTCATTCGGTTTTACTCCCTCTCTATTACTGCATAGCAGGCACAGCCTGCTCCTGTTTTTTATTCTACCATATATCAAAAACTGTCCACAAGTAAATTATTGCGGTCTGTAACAGCGAAACTGCTAAAAAATGTCATAGACAAAGGGTGTCCACATCGTGATATACAAGTACACGGTATGTCCGCTGCGGACTTTCTCCCGTTGCCGCTGAGCGGCAAACCATACATGACTGTAACCCATACAAGGGGAAGCCCTCTCTTGCAGGGCTTCCCCTCTTCCAAAACAGTCC
>DNLQ01000038.1 GCA_003488415.1 Ruminococcus sp.
TAGCTTAGAAATTGCAGAAAGGCAGATATACCATGAATAAAAATATCAGCAGCATATACAGCTTTCCGCCGGAGCTGATGAAGCTGGCAGAGCAGGCGGAGTCCAACTGTCAGGAGGCGTTCAGACGGATCGACAGCGTTGCGGAATACTGCGGCGCCAAGATACTCAGAGCCTTCTCCGACAACCGTGTCAGCGAGCCCTGCTTCTACGGCTCTACAGGCTACGGCTACGGGGATATCGGCAGAGAGACTATCGACAAGGTGTTCGCACAGGCTCTCGGCACTGAGGACGCTCTCGTCCGTTTCAACTTCGTATCCGGCACACACGCTCTCTCCACAGCTCTCTTCGGCATCCTCCGCACCGGCGACAAGCTCACGGCTGTCACCGGCAAGCCGTACGACACCCTGGAGGAGGTCATCGGCATCGCCGGCAAGCCCGGAAACGGCTCTCTGAAGGACTACGGTGTGGAGTACTCACAGGTAGACCTCCTGGAGGACGGCACTCCCGACTACGCCGGTATCACCGAGGCTGTAAAGGGCGCAAAGGTAGCCTATATCCAGCGTTCCAGAGGATACTCCCTCCGCCCTGCATTCACCGTTGCCGACATCGGGAAGATGGTGCAGGCTGTAAGGAAGGGCAATCCGGACGCAGTTATCATGGTGGATAACTGCTACGGCGAGTTCGTGGAGGAGCGTGAGCCGTCAGAGGTGGGAGCAGATATCATCATAGGCTCACTTATCAAGAATGCCGGCGGCGGTATCGCACGTACAGGCGGCTACATCGCCGGACGTGCAGACCTGGTGGAGCTTTGCTCCTACAGGCTCACCTGCGTTGGCATGGGCAAGGAGGTCGGCTGTACCCTCGGCATGAACCGTGAGATGCTCCTGGGACTCTTCTTCGCTCCGGACGTTGTTGCCGCAGCTCTCAAGACCTCCGCATTCGCCAGTGAGCTGTTCACCCTTATGGGCTTTGAATGCTCTCCCCGGAAGGACGATCCCCGGGGCGATATAATAACTGCGGTATGCCTGGGGGACGAGGCTCACCTCACTGCATTCTGCCGTGGAATACAGAAGGGCGCTCCCGTTGACTCCTTCGTCACTCCCGAGCCCTGGGATATGCCGGGATACACCGATCAGGTCATTATGGCTGCCGGAGCTTTCACTATGGGCGCTTCCATAGAGCTCTCCGCAGACGCTCCTCTCCGTGAGCCGTATGCAGTATGGATGCAGGGCGGCATAACCTTTACAAGCGGCAAGCTGGGCGTTATGCTGGCGGCTCAGGAAATGATGAACGAAGGACTTGTGTGAGGTGATACCATGTCTCTGAACGATACTCCCTCCGGCGAGAGGGTGCATATCGGATTCTTCGGCAGACGCAATGCCGGAAAATCCAGTCTTGTGAACGCCGTTACCGGTCAGGAGCTTGCTGTAGTATCCGATGTGCTGGGTACTACCACCGATCCTGTATACAAGGCAATGGAGCTTCTCCCCTTAGGCCCTGTGGAGATAATAGATACTCCCGGATTCGACGACGTGGGAGAACTTGGTGAGCTGAGAGTCAGAAAAACAAGACAGATACTCGCCAAGACCGATATCGCCGTACTGGTCGTGGACTCCGCCGAGGGCATGAAGAACTGCGACAGGGAGCTTACAGAGCTGTTCCGTGAAAAGGAGATACCCTTCATCATAGCCTTCAACAAGTCCGACAGCACTGAGCCGGCTGAGCTGCCTGAGAACGGGATAGCTGTCTCCGCCCGGGACAAGGTGAATATATACGAGCTGAAGGAAATGATCGCAGCTATGTCAAGGAGCGCCGTGAACGAAAAGCGCATCGTGGGTGACCTCCTCGCTCCCGGCAGCCTCGTGATACTCGTAACACCTATAGATGATGCTGCTCCGAAGGGCAGGATGATACTCCCCCAGCAGCAGACTCTACGTGATATACTTGACGCAGATTCCGCAGCGATAGTGACCAAAGAGTTCCAGCTTGAGGATACTCTCAGGGCTGTCCCGTCACCTGCTATGGTGATAACTGACAGTCAGGCGTTCGGCATGGTGAGCCGGATAGTCCCGGAGGATATCCCCCTCACTTCATTTTCCATACTAATGGCAAGATACAAGGGATTCCTGGAGACAGCAGTCCGGGGAGCTGCCGCAATACGCACTCTGAAAGACGGCGATACAGTACTCATCTCCGAGGGCTGCACCCACCATCGGCAGTGCGGAGATATCGGAAGTGTGAAGCTGCCGAAGCTCCTTGCAAAGACTACAGGCAAAAAGCTCGGCATCGAGCTTTCCTCCGGCAGAGACTTTCCCCGGGACCTTACAAAGTATGCCCTGGTGATACACTGCGGCGGCTGTATGCTCAACGAGCGTGAAATGGTGAGCCGGAGAAAGTCCGCAGAGGCACAGGGAGTCCCCTTCACCAACTACGGCATAGCCCTCGCCTCCATGAACGGCATCCTCCGCCGCAGCCTCAGTGTATTCCCGGAGCTGCTGAAAGAGGCGGAGGAATGAAGCAGTTTCCCCGCACTCCGGCATCTGTCTGATCCTTATGAGCGGATACATTGAAAACGTAAGGGCGCACATATATAGTGCGCCCTTAGTTTGTCGAAAAACCTTATTTTTATCAGAAGACTCTATCCCACACAGTATGACCACCCGTGCGATAGCCCGTTTTACCGACGGATCCGGATAAGAGGTAAAAGCTGACAAGTTAGGGTTGTGAGGCAAGGAGGAGGGAACCACGAGGGGGGAACCTTGGAAAGGGGAAGAACGTCAGCTTTTGTCTGGGTTTTATTTTCTTCCC
>DNLQ01000098.1:0-6281 GCA_003488415.1 Ruminococcus sp.
TTACCGGAAAGTCCGCTCCCGCTATCCTTATCACAAACGCCGAGAACACCTCCATCAACCTGGTTGACGGCACTGAGAATACTATCTCAGACGGCGATACAGCTTACGCTGGTGCTGACGGCATTGTAACCGGCGAGGCTGTTATCGAGGCAAAGGATGACCTCACTATCAAGGGCGGCGATGCAGGTACAGGTATACTGAACCTCATAGCCAACACTCAGGACGGTATCGTCTGCAATAACGATATAAAAATCAACGGCGGTGTTATCAACATCACTACACTCAACTCCACAGACAATACCAACGGTATCAACGGAAAGAAGTCCCTGACAGTCAAGGACGGTACTCTCACTGTTGATGCTGAGGGCGACGGTATCAAGTCCTCAAAGGGCAGCGTAGCTATAACCGGAGGTACTACAAGTATCAAGGCAGGAAATGATGCTATCCAGTCCGGTACTACTATCGACATATCCGGCGGTACAGTTGCAGCCGGCGGCGACAGAGGTCTCACCTCCGCAACAGGTACCAACATCACCGGCGGAAGCGTTATCGCTACCGCTACAGATAACCATACTGATACTACTCTCCTCAAGGCTGAGAATCAGGCTGTTATCCTCCTCAGCTGCATAGCTGACTCCTCAAACACTGACGGCTGCTGGAAGAAGGCTAACACTATCACAAATTCCACAACAAGCATTCCCTTCACTAAAAAATATACCTATGTGCTTATGTCAAATCCCGATCTCGCTTCCGGAAAGACATACACACTGATGAATACAAGCACAGGTAATGTAGTTACTCACTCCAATGATGCTTCCGACAGCTTCGCTCTCACAGGTGCAGTTACTGCTTTCGAGAATGTAAATCCTGCCGGCAAGGCTTCATCTGAGCCTATAGAGCCATCTCCTGCACCGGTATCCTCAGACAACACACTCACCCTTTCAGGTGCTTCTATCACAAGCGGAGCTTCTGCCGATGCAGTAAAGGTAGACGGTGCTACAGCTACTATCGTTCAGCCCGGTACATACACCATTACCGGCAAGGGCAGTGAGTCACAGATCATTGTATCAGTTGACAAGACTGCTTACCCGGACGGTCTGGTCGAGCTGGATCTCAGTGACGCTGAGATCTCCAACAGCACCAAGGCTCCTATCTATGTTGAGAGCATCGGCGACGAGGTACAGATAGTTGCCAAGAACGGCACAGTGAATACTATCTCCGACGGTACCTCCCACACGGATTCCTACACCGACAGCGACGGCAATACCAACGCCATTAACGCTGCTATCTTCTCCCGTGACGATCTCAAGATCAAGGGCAAGGGCACTCTCGTAGTAAACGGCAACTACCAGGATGGCATCGTATCAAAAAACGATCTCAAGATCTATAACGGCAATATCCAGGTAACTGCTGTTGATGATGGTATCCGCGGCAAGGACAGCGTTACTATCGGCGACACCACAAAGTCTGACGGAACTGCTGCCGATAACAGCGGTCTCAGCGTGAAGGTCAAGACTACAGCCGGCGACGGCATCAAGTCCACCGGTACAGATACCGATAAGTCCTCCGGTGCTGTAACTATCAACGGCGGTACAGTAAGCATTGATTCCTATGCAGACGGCATTCAGGCTGAACAGGAATTCATCATGAACGGCGGCGATGTTACTATCAAGACATTCCAGGGCAGCAGCTTCACAGGAAATGCGTCCTCATCTACCGGCGGATTCGGAGGCTTCGGCGGAGGCGGTATGGACGGCAACTCCAACAAGACCGATATCTCCGCAAAGGGCATCAAGTCTGTAGGTCTCTACGATGCAGCCGGCACTACCTGGCAGAGCAAGGGTGATATAACTATCAACGGCGGTACACTCAATATCGACTCCTCCGACGACTCTATCCACTGCGGAGGCAATATGAACCTTATCGGCGGCAGACTTACTCTTGCTTCAGCCGACGACGCTGCCCACTCAGACCACATACTCACTATCGGTACCAAGGGCAATGGCTACGATGACATCGTTATCTCAGTAACTAAGGCTTACGAGGGTATCGAAGGTCAGAAGATTTACCAGAACAGCGGTTCTGTAGTTGTAAACTCCACTGATGACGGCTACAACGCAGCAGGCGGCAGCGACGGCTCCGGCAACGCAAATCCCGGCGGCTGGGGCGGCAGAGGCGGCTTCGGCGGCAGCAGCTCAGGCGATTACCTTATGCAGTTCAACGGCGGATTCGCTATTGTCAATGTCCAGAACGGCGACCACGATGGCTATGACTCCAACGGAGACATTGAGATCAACGGCGGCTACATCGTTTCCAACGGCAACGAGCCCTTCGACTGTGGCGACAGCGGTAATTCCATCAAGGTAAACGGCGGCGTATGGGCAAGCAACTGCGCAAGCGGCGGCATGAGCATGGGCGGCAGTGAAATGACAGCCACAGTAAACTCCACAGGTACAGCCAATGCTGATACAAGAGTATCACTGGTAGGCTCAGACGGAAAGGTCATCATCTCCTTCATCGCTGACAAGAGCGTTTCACAGTTCAAGGCAGGCGGCTCAGGCGTGAGCTCCGGAGCTTCCTTCTACACAGGCGGTACTCTCTCAGGTACTACATACTTCCAGGATCTCGACCAGACTCAGCTTGCCGGATTCGGAGGAACTCTCTCCGGCGGTACTCAGGTAACAGGCGCTGGTTCTTCCTCCGGAAGCACTCAGCCCGGATTCCCCGGAAGATTCTAAATCATAACAGTTAATCTATATTTTATAATGGCAAAGCCCCCGGTATGGAAATATTCCACTCCGGGGGCTTATCCGTTATTCCTTTGAAGGAGTCTTGCAGCAGGAGGCACAGTGTACTTCCTTTGCTCCGTTCTCACGCAGTATACGAGTGATCTCCCTTAGAGTGCTGCCTGTAGTACACACATCGTCTGTCACAAGTATCCGCTTTCCACTGATACCTGCCGCATCAGTTACCCTGAATGCGTCACGGAGATTCACCTCCCTGAGCTTCCGTGTCAGCGTCTTCTGGGGAAGAGTGGTCTTCAGCTTCCTTACGCTGTCTGTGAGAGGTATTCCCGTCATTTCGCTCAGTCTCCTGCATATCAGCACTGACTGATTGCAGGAACGCTTCAGTACAGCCTCTGCTGTCATAGGTACAGGCTGCAAAAGGTCAATATGTTCAGTGATGCCGTTTTCTTTCAGACGTTTACTTAATTCGGACGCAAGAGCATAGTCACTGTTGCCGACTATACCGTCCTTCATAAGCATGATCGCAGGAGATACTGCATCATCATACACATAGGCAGCCGTAAAGCTGTCTGCACCAGGGATAGTGAAGTCACCTTCCCACTTTTTCAGCTTTTCCTGACACTCCGCACAGAAGCAGTCCTGTGCGCCGATAAAGTCTCCGCAGACCGGACATCTTGTGGGATAGAGCAGGTGGAGGATGCTGCGTTTCAGCTCAGGTCCCATTTCAGAAATACATATAGAGCTGACACTTTATCATACCGTTATACAGCTTACGGCGCTTGCGTGCCTTCTCACCGAAGAAGTCCTCAAACTGCTCGTGTGGAGAGATGATGAAGCTCTGGCGGTCTCCGCCCTTGCCGAGCACCTTTCCCATGCTGCGGTAGATGTCCTCAGCCTCACGAAGCTCCAGAAGTCTCTCGCCGTAGGGAGGGTTGCATATTACAACAGAGTTCTCCGGCTGACGGAAATGTGTGATGTCAGCCTGCTCAACGTGTATTCGTGACTTTACTCCCGCCTTATGTGCGTTGTCGAGAGTGAGTGCAACGGCATCATCGTCGATATCAAAGCCTATGCCCTCGAATTTTCCTGTACGGTCAACTCCCTCTATGGCTCTGCCACGTTCCTCGCTCCATATCTCCTTCGGCACGCTCCCCCACTTCTCGGCTGCAAACCTGCGGTTTATCCCAGGCGGTATCCTCAGTGCCTTGAAGGCTGCTTCTATCAGCAGAGTTCCGCTTCCGCAGAAGGGATCACATACAACTGTATCGGGACGCACTCTTGCAAGGTCGATAATGCCTGCTGCAAGAGTCTCCTTGATCGGCGCTGCATTTGAAGTACGTCTGTATCCCCGCTTATGCAGTCCCACTCCGCTGGTATCAAGATATACCGTCACAACGTCCTTGAGTATACTGAACTTTATCTGTATCTTTGCTCCTTCCTCGCTGAACCAGCTGATCCCGTACTTCTCCTTCAGCCTTTCAACTGCGGCTTTCTTTACTATTGACTGGCAGTCCGGAACACTGTGAAGCGCAGAGTTGAGAGAGTAACCCTTTACCGGGAAAGCATCCTCTGCTCCTATGTACTCCTCCAGCGGCAGTCCCTTCACTCCCTGGAAAAGCTCCTCAAAGGTGACTGCACGGAACTCTGCAAGTTCTATAAGTACTCTCTCTGCCGTGGAAAGGCACAGGTTGGCACGAGCCATGATATGCTCATCTCCGGTGAAGCTGATCTTGCCGTCACTGACCTTCAGATCAGTACCGCCTATCTTGGTGATCTCAAATTTCAGTACGCTCTCCAGACCAAAGTGGCACGGACAGCACAGACGCATTGTAGCCATATTAACTCCTTTTGTATAATACAGGACCTGTCTGCATCTCCATACAGACAGGTCCTTGGTCGTTATTCCTTTGTCAGCTTACCACTGATTGTCCTCAACAGGCTGCCAGCCGGCATCTCCGCCGCCGGAATTATCTGTCCAGCCGCTGTCTCCGCCGCCGGAGTTATCTGTCCAGCCGCTGTCTCCGCCGCCGGAGTTATCAGTCCAGGTGTTATTGTTGTTCCAGGTATTGTTATTGTTCCAGGTATTATTGTTATTCCAGGTGTTATTATTGTTCCAGGTGTTGTTGTTATTGTTGCTGCCTGAGCCCTCGCCTGCATAGTGAGCGCCTGCATGGTTTCCGTTGCAGACAGGTGCATTTGAAGACTTCCACCAGCCCTGTACCTGACCGTGTGAGCAGTAAGGTCCGGCGATCATACCTGTAGCAGCACACATTGATGCTCCCACAACGCCTTCCTTTGGCTCTTCAAAGTCAACAGGAGTATCAGTAAACATTGTATCGGCATAGTCACCGATGATGTTCTTCCATACTGATGCTGAGTGGAGATTCGTAGGAAGCTCCAGTGCGCTGTTGTACTGCTTGTAACCGATGGTAACACCGCTTACGAAGTCACGGGTAAGTCCTACGAAAGTAAGATCGTACCAGTTATCGGTCGTACCTGTCTTACCGCAGAGAGTCTTGTAGTTGAGCTTAGCAAAGGTACCTGTACCACGGTCGATAACATTCTTCAGAAGTCTGTTCATTACCCACGCTGTAGACTCTGAAACAGCCTCACGGGGATTTCCGTCGTTGGAGTAAAGTACGTTTCTGTTTCCGTCCTCGATACGTGAGATGATGTGTGCTTCACAGTAGGTACCGTTGTTGCCGTAAGGGATATAAGCATTTACCAGGTTCTCCAGAGTGATACCGTAGGTAAGTGAACCAACAGACAGAGGTGAATAATCCTCGTCCTCAGGATCAAGCTCCATACCCATCTTTTCAGTACAGAACTTCCATACCTCGTGAGGTGTGAGAGTCTGACAGAGCTGTGCAGGAACGGTATTGAATGACTGCTGGAGGAAGTAGTAAACATTATGGTATGCGTAGGAGATAGAAGTATTACTGTCAACTGAGTAGTTTGTAGGCCACTTCTTTCCGTTGATCTCCATGATCTCCTTATCCTGGAATACTGAACCCCAGTGGATAAGATCTGTATCAAGAGCAAGTCCGTAGGTGGAGATAGGCTTCATTGTAGAACCTATCTGTCTCGGCTCGTCAACAGCGTAGTTTGTTACCAGTGAATCTGTCTTCTCTCCCCAGTTTCCGAGGAGACACTTTACTGAGCCGTCGTAGTCCAGTGCTATGAATCCTACGTGAGGGAGCTGCTCCTCTGCAACACCGTCATTGTCAAGATCCACATATCTTCTTACCATACTGGAACTGAGAATGTTATCAAGACTGGAACAGCGCTCTTCAACATAAGCCTGCATCTGATCGTCAAGGGTGGAGTAGATACGGTAGCCGCCCTTGTTGATACGCTTGATAGCCTCCCACTTGTCGATGTTGTACTCATTCATAAGGTACTTTGCAGCCTCAAACATCATGGCATCAACTTCCCATGTGTAAACGGACTGTGCGCTCTCCATCTCCTCAAGGTCTACCTCAGGGTGGAGCTTTCTGTACTCTTCTGAATCGGTATAGAGTATCTTGGTATTCA
>DNLQ01000098.1:6445-14836 GCA_003488415.1 Ruminococcus sp.
GGATCCTCGGTCTCAACGAAAGGACCGTAATACTGGGGACTCTGAGGTATCGCAGCCAGTACGGCAGCCTCAGGAGTAGTCAGCTCCTCGACGTTCTTACCGAAGTAACGTGTGGCAGCAAGCTGGATCCCGTTGATAGGTCCGCCGAAGCCGATGTAGTTCAGATAGGTCTCCAGGATCTCGTCCTTTGAGTAGGACTTCTCAAGCTGCATAGCACTGAATATCTCACGTATCTTACGCTGAGGGGTATGCTCGTCATCACCCGTAAGGTTCTTGATGAGCTGCTGGGTTATGGTAGAACCACCCTGGTCAGTATCGTAGAAGTGGATGAACATATTCAGGAACGCTGAGAATGTTCGCTTATAATCAACACCGTCATGGACATAGAAACGCTCGTCCTCGGTGTAAACAAAAGCGTTGCGGACGTGCTGGGGGATGCGGTCGATACTTACCGGGATACGCTGCAGGTCTGTCTTTAGCTGCTTCAGTACCGTAAGCTCCTTTGTGCCGTCCTCCTGGGTAGTATAGCCGTAGAAGTAGGTATCACTTCCCGATTCCAGCTCCGAAAGAGTGATATTGGTAGCGTCCTCCATGAAGTCAAGTACGTACACAGTGAGAGCCGTAGCAACTATAGTTCCTGTGATTATCATTACCAGGAACAGCGATAAAAGTGTTGTAGCTATTACCGTGATGAATTTCTTCAGGATAAGCAGGGGGATGTTTTTCTTCTTTTTCTTTTTCTTCTTTCTCGGGGGAGGTGCCTGCATCTGAGCCGGTATCGGCTGAACCGGCGTCATTCCCTGGGGCTGGGGATCACGTATGCTGTTATTGTCCATATTCAGTATTCCGTCCGGAGACGGACTCAACTCCTTTCATGTTTGTATAAAAAGCGCAGAAGTTACTGCTCGCAGCTCTCATAAGTACATTCGTATACATGATAAATTATATCACACTTTTCATGGTTTGTTAAGTCTCTGTATTGTTTTTACTTCAAATTTTGTATAATCAAGCAAAATAATCCCATAATATCATCAGTATTATGTTGAATCAGTCAGGAGGCATGGTAACATGAGACATCATTTTGACAGAAGAGCTTTTTTCACTCTATTCTTTGCTGTTACAGTAT
This sequence comes from Ruminococcus sp., assembly GCA_003488415.1. Lineage (GTDB taxonomy): Bacteria > Bacillota > Clostridia > Oscillospirales > Ruminococcaceae > Ruminococcus. Next base: position 7,572 of record DNLQ01000098.1, read on the forward strand.
CGGGATTCATAGTGATCTGTACCCTGGGACAGTCTGTACACAGACAGCGTACTGCTGCCAAGACTGCCGCAGCAGAGAATGAACTCATAGAGCCGGAATGCGTGGTAAGGGAGTACTGCGGAAGAATAGGAGTATTCAGAGGCGGCAGCGAGAAACCTTCACGCATCATCGACTACGATGTTTCACTTCTTTCGGAATTTGACAGGGAACAGATAAGTAAAGGCATAGTCATAGAGACTGAATCAGAGCTGAGGCAGCTTATCGAGGATCTGGCAACATAAAAGAAGCTCCCGTTTCCGGGAGCTTCTGGGAGCTTCTATATTACTTCTTTATTGGAAGATCGGACTTCAGTACTACTCCTGCATCGACCTGCTGTATAATAATAGCATCCGAGCCGGTGATGCCGGTCTCGCCGTCTACATCCGCATTCATGACGCCCTGATCTGTGAGAGGATATTTGCTCTTATTTGCAACGTACTGGAGTACAGCTACGGCATCTGCCACGTTGATCTGAGAATCACAGTTAGCATTGCCGTAATCCGGAGTCAGTACAGGTTCGGTGGGCGGCTCTGTAGGAGCCTGCCTCTCCGTCAGGAATACGGTATAGTTCATACAAGCTCCGCTCATACCGTTTGTACCGAGTGTGAGAGTGTCTCCGGCATTTACATCCGTTGCATACACCTCAAACGGTCTTATCTCCTCGCTGTCGTTGATCTCAACGACCTCTCTCAGCCTTGTGAAACTGCCAAGCCATGAGGGAGGTGTCTCAACTCTTCTGTCGAGAGCTACGTATACCGTTATATCCTTTGCGGCAGTGAGGACTGCCAGGTCTGAGTCGGTATTCTTTGAATTGCAGGCTGTGAGGATGTGCTCGGCTCCTGCAAAAGCATCTCCGGGAACAGAGGCGATAACGTGCTCACGGTCGCCGAATGCCTTGTCGCCTACAGCAAAGCTATCAGCCACTGACCAGCTTGCGCCGTAGCTTGCATCCTTGATCTCAAGTTTTGCGATAAGAGGAGTCTTTATGTACTCCGGCTCGGGAGACGGAGCCGTACCCTGTGTTACTGTTCCGGCGGAGTAAGCCTTTTGCTGCATACGTCCCGCATTTTCCATTACCTCTGCCTTTGCCTGATCCGGAGTCTGGGGCGAATAGCTGTACATATCAAGGTCAAAGTTGTCATAGGAGTCGCCGCCTTCCTTCAGGTTGCTGATATTTGCCCTGTCATTCCTGGAGGATACTATCTGATAGGCAAGTCCGCTGCCCATATTACAGTTATCGAACTTGTCGTTAAAGGACTTGATAGTTCCGGAATAAGCATCGCTGCCCATATTAACAGCATCAAGAGGGAGATTTGTGCGATCATAGTAATTCGCCTCAGAGAAAACCTTGGAGTTGTAGGAAGCGCCTATGCCGTATTGCTTATTTGTGGAGAAGTAGTTGTTATAGCTGTGGATATGTGCATTCCTTGCACGGGGATTACGGGACTCGGTATTGTTGAACCAGTTGTGGTGATAGGTTATCCAGTCCTGCTCATGTGTAGTGCCGCCGCCGACCAGTGAAGTCTTGTGGCAGTCCTTGTACACATTGTAGGATACAGTAACATACTCCGACCACTTGATATCGGTCGAACCGTCGCCGTCTGCCTTGTCATCGTCTACGATACCGTTGCCGGCAAAAGCATTGTAACCGCTCTCGACAGTGTTGTTGTGTACCCACATATGGTATGACCTGCTGGAGCTTCCGCCCGACATGGAGATACCGTCATCGGGATACTTTCCGAGCCAGAGGTTCCTGACTTCGCAGGAGGATGAGTGCTTCATGTCAAATCCCCATTTATTGAGGTTCGCATCATAGCCGATACCCTCAATAGTCACATTCTTTCCGCCCTGAAGATACAGCATACTCGAGCCGTCATTCTGCTGACCGTCGTTTGCCTTGGCACCTGAGGGGACATCTATAGTGCCGATAATTCTGAAATCCACATTGGAAGGCTCACCGGCAAAGATATTGTACAGACCTTTCTTTCCGCCGTAGCTAATGGTGTCCTTGTTGGAGTTGGTAACATATATAACAGTTACTCCAGATTTCAGGGTACCGTCATTGTTGTAAGCTCCGACTGCTTCTGTAGTATTGTAGTGAGCATAGCCGCTGCGGTCGAATGCCATTGTTTTTACAAGGCATGATGCGCTGCCGTTTGAGCCGGATACAGTGATCTGATACTCGGTATTGCCCTTCAGTCCGGGAATGTCAACACGGCTTCCACGTATAAGCTCCGGATCTGCCTTTGCGGATGCTGCACCCTTCTCAGCGTATGTGACCTGTACGTTATTGCCTATCTTTGAGCTGTCCCACTCAACGAATGCCTCTTCATACCAGCCGCCGCAGAGTGTGATCGCATCGGACTGAGTTCCCGGCTGCCCCGGCTGACTCTGCTGAGGTGATTCGCCGCCGATAAAAGCAGGAGTCCAGTTGTTCATGTATTTCTTTATATCTACTCCTGCGGCATCGCTGTCAGAGATCACATGACCTTTTCTCTTTGAAAGGTCAACTCTTGTACCGTCAGCGAGCTTCGTACCGTTCTCCTTGAAACCGTCAACTGTCTCAGGCTGAACTCCGCTCATGGAATACCAGCCGTCATCGTTTATCATATTACCGTTCTGGAGCGTGGTGTTAAGGAAGAGCACCTGTGCATCCTGTCTCCACGGTCTGCCAAGATATCCCTTGGACACTGTGAGCTGAGAATTGCCTGTCACCTTACAGTTGTTGAAAAGATAACCGGTATAGGGACTGCCCTGACTTCTTGCGGCAGTGATGTAACCGCCGGTAGAACCGCTGCTGTAGCCCTTCCAGCGAAGCTCACAGGAATCGAATACAGCATTGCTGCCGCCGCAGATATAGTCTGTCTGTCCTTCGATAAGGCAGTTCTTGTAGTACTGGGGAGAGCCTCCGGTATAAAGTGTATCCTGACTGGAATAGAACTTGCAGTTCAGGAACTCACAGTAAGAGGTATCGGCGGAGAGAGCTGCTGCCCGTTCAGTGTATGCCTTGGACTGAACGTCAACACCGCTTTTGCGCTGTACTGTAAGAGTCTCGTTGGTGCATTCAACGCCGTCTGCGATCTCCTCCTGGGTGAGATAACGGTTGAAGGAGTTCTCAAAAACGATGTTCTGCGCTCTGAAGTATGTTGCCTTGGGCCATAGCTGAACTGTAGCTCCCCAGCGGTATTGTGCAGGATTCTTCGAGTTCTTCGCTGCTGCTGCGGTGGCATCGTAATAGCCTTTTTCATTGACACTGTAGTACTTGTAGCCTATGCCGTAATACCAGGTCAGTACCACATCACCCTTTGAGGGTTCATCATTGATGAAGGTGATGTAGGGAGTCTGCACCACTACCTGCTGACGGTATGTACCAGGAGCAATGTGTATGGTAACACGGCTGTTTTCGGATGTGGGATTGAGGGATGCCGCTTTGTTTACGGCTTCCTGGACTGTTGAGAAGTTGTCAGCCTTGCCGGGATATCCGACATAGAGGTCTGCTGATGCTGCACGGGCTGTATGCTGAGGGAACACCAGCACCGATGTGAGCAGCATACACAGAGCTGCGATAACTGCTACAGCGTCCAGGGTGATCTTTCTGACTTTCATAGATTTAAACTCCTTTACTGTTTTTTCTGTCAGATCTGCCTGTTCTTCGCCTGTTGATACGCCTTGTGGTTGACCTCCTTTCTGTTATCGTAATTACTTATATTATACCATAGTATACATAAAATGTAAACAAATATGATGATACTTTAATATCTTTGTTAATTAACTACAAACCAGCTTTGTGTTTATAGTATATTATTACTTAACCGCCGGATCCGTAAGACGGTCATTGAGATCTGTGACATTTTCGTTATCAACAACAAAAAAGCCATAGTATCCCGACTCTCTATCAGGAATACTATGGCTTGTTGATACTATATCAGCGTCTTTATTCTATATGACCGCTTACTCCTCTTATTTCTTTCCTGCTATCGCTCTGTCGTAATACTCGTGAGTCATATAGATCCATACACGGCCGTCAAGCTGATCGTAAAGCACGTAGTCACGGTCAAGGATCGGCTTGAAAGCATTTGCTACATCTCCGTTTCCGAATACATAACAATCGTACTTGTCAGCATTGTCTATATATCCTTCCTCAGCATGAACGTCCTCTGTCTTGATACAGTAGATCACATCACGGTATGCCATATGCGGCAGGAGATAATGTTCAGTCGATACCCTTGCATCCTCAGGAACGGACTTGAGCATTGCATCAAGGTCGTCATAGTAAGCCTGATTGTTCTTGTATGTGTCGATGTATCCGGCATGACCGGAGAAGAGTCCGAATGACATTATCATTGCTGCGGAACCCATAGCTATCGGGAGTATGCGCTTCTTTGAAGCACCCATGTCGTCAAGATTGATGATGCACAGATACAGAAGGAGCACGCTTGGTCCGAGGATATACTGGAAACCGATGTCAGCTGCATAACCGTAGCCTGTACCTATGACAAGGTTCATTATAACGAATGGGAGCATCAGCAGGAAACGGTGTACCTTCTTGGTGAAGAAGGGTATTCCCAGCATCGGCAGCATGACCTCAAGGAAGAAGGTAAGAGTGTCCTTGTGATTAAGGTTTCCATTATCTATTGATGCCCTGTGCGTGATGAAGGTGCTGAAGAAGTAACCCGGATCCATAAGCACGTTTTTAGCTACCTCTCCCAATCCGCCGTTGTAGTCGATCATAAGCAGACCGAATCTGGTGGATGTCATCATCTGTCCGTCGCCATGCTTGGTCAGCCAGTTTGTTATGAATACCATGTATACAAGACTCAGTGCGGATATGATAATTCCGTGGAAACGCTTTCTGCTGCCCTTGTTAGCGAAGAAGTAGTACATCAGTATACATACAACGTACAGAGGAGCATCCTCCTTGACTATGCAGACAAGCACTGACATGATGTATATCATAACTGTCTTTCTGCCGTCAATTGCCCAGAGCAGCCACATAAGAAGTGTGGGCAGGAAGGCGTTCTCGTGGAACTCGTAGTAGCACGGTCCGATGAGACCTGTGCAGAAGCTGTATGCAGCACACATGAAGATAAGAGTCAGTCCACGCATATTGTGGCGGCGTGCGATAAGGAATGCAGGGATCACTCCGCCCATTGACAGCACAGCCTGTGCCACCAAGAGCGTGTCCTCACTGGGGAATAACTTCATTACAGGAACAAGTGCATAATAGATGTATGATGAGTGTATAAAGAAATGTGACAGCACCTTGTCACGTTCGCAGGTAGTTACTGCTGTAAGGTTGGATGTAAGTGAATGGTACATCTGGACAAAGATACCAAAGTCAAAGCAGGAGCTGCAGAAAGTCCTGTGGCGGAGTACTGTGGTCACGGCAATAAATATGCACACCAGTGTTCCGACTGCCATTGAGATGATGAAGCACAGCCATGCCGGCATTTTCCGGAACAGCGTTTTCCTGCCCAGCTTTCCGGCACAGTAGGCTATGAACACACAGGAGATCAGCGTTACTCCCATGCTGAGGTTGAAATCCGCAGTCCGCCAGACAGTCTCGACCGCAAAGAAAAGAGTTGCACCTATACCGAGAAGCGGATCTGCGATCTTCATTTTCTTCGGAAGCACTGCATAAATGCCTGTAAGCAGTATGAATATGCCAAATATCAGAAGAGCGGTGATCTTGCCGTCGATGTGTTCGATATATTCTCTCCAGGCACTTACTGCTCTTATGTTTTCATCAGTCCTCAGCACATGAGAGTTATAGCCTGACACCAGGAAGTAAGCTGCCAGGAATCTCGGCAGAGCCATATCCGGTATGCCGAAGTGTCCCAGGAAGTTTGCTGCCTTTTCAGCGGCAGCTCCGATAAAACTCTTTTTTGCTTCCGGATCAGCGTATACCGGCTCGCCGTCATCACCGGTCTCGGGAAAGCCGTCCTTTCCCAGTTTCAGTATCCTGCCGGTCTCTTCCATTACAGGCTCACCGTTTTCGTCAGTCACCGGTTCACCGTTTTCGTCCAGCTTTTGCTTTTTCTCACGAAAAGGAACGTATACCGGTTCTTCGTCCTTGCCCGGTTCTTTCAGAAGGACCTTCTCAGGCTCTGCCGGAACAGCAGCATCTTCCTCTTTTCCGGGACTGTTTTCCAGCTCAGCCGGAGATATATCTTTTACGCTCTCCTTTTTTTCAACAGGAGCGTTTTTCTTTTTGCTCATGTTTGTACCTCCGTTCTTAATGACATTATAAGACAGTTTATATTATAACAGATACTGCACTAAGTGTCAAGATAAAAAGGCTCCCTTACGGAAGCCTTTGCCTGTAAAAAACTGTTCATTTCTCTGCCGGCTCACCTTCCCGGCAGCGCTCTTTCAGCGGCAGGTAGGAGATCATCGCAGTGAACAGCACCCATATCCCGGTATAGAGTATCACAGGTATGATACAGGTAAATCTTGTGAGAAGCAGGCTGACTGCAACTGCCGCAGCCGTGATGCCTATGAAAAGATACTTTGCCGCATTCACCTCAGTAATATCAGTCACCGTGCTTTTACGGAAAGCCGTAAAACGGAAGATCGTATTGAATATGACGCTGACCGCTGTGATAAATGTGAAGCTGATAAGCAGTATAACGAATCCGAGGAAGGAGTTGAAGCTGTCGCCGATAAGCCTTACCAAGCCTGTGAAATCAGAGCCGTCTGCAATGACATTATCAGCCTCGGATGTATCTATGATGTGACCTGTGCCGCTGATATAAAGACCGTTTGCAAATACTGCGGTGAAGTATCCGAGGATGCCGAGTATTACGGCAAATGCTGCAAGTCTCAATATGCTTCTTGTTTTCATATTACCCTCCCTCTGAAGCAGCAGAGCCGCTTCGCTTGACTCTGTAAACAGTATACAGCGAAACGGCTCGGAGAGCAATATGTTGTTTGTAACTTGGTAAGTGACAGATGTCACTGCTTTTCGCTTATAAGTATCTCTGCCCGGTTCTGGATGCGTCCGGCAGCCTCCTCAGCGGAGATAGCTCCGGCGAAGTACTCGCCTGCCTCCTCCTCAATGATACCCCAGAGTGAGGAATCGAAGTTATTTTCAATGCTCCGGCAGGAGAGGATGTAGTCCCTTATCATATCAGCCTCCTCCTTTGTCTGCGGCGGGAACTCCTTTCCGGAGGCGGAATGCTGCACTCCCACTTCACTGTATACGTTCTTCTCAAAGATCTCTTTAA
>DNLQ01000162.1 GCA_003488415.1 Ruminococcus sp.
GCTTGGGCAGGTCACGGTAGGAGTGGACGATATTGGCGTAATGCTCACAGAACAGAGTCTCGGAGGTAGGTCTTACACAGAGTCTCTCCTCCAGCTTCTCGTTGCCGCCGTGAGTAACCCATGCCACCTCGGGAGCGAAGCCCTCAACGTGATCCTTCTCCTTTTCCAGGAGGCTTTCGGGTATGAACATAGGCATACACACGTTCTCGTGTCCGAGCTCCTTGAACATACCGTCCAGGATATGCTGGATGTTCTCCCAGATAGCATAGCCGTAAGGTCTTATAACCATACAGCCCTTGACACTGGTGTACTCCACCAGCTCAGCCTTCTTGCATATATCGGTATACCACTGCGCAAAGTCCTCGTCCATTGAGGTTATGGCAGTTACCATTTTCTTATCCTTAGCCATTATGATTCCTCTTTTCTATGGAAATGTGATGATACAATTATTATATCAGTTTGTACCGGGAATGTCAATATTATTGCTCACCCCGAAACTGATCCCCTTATTTTCTTCCTTGTCCCGGCAGGGAAATACTGCCGGTAAGGGCAGCAGCCTTTCCGAACAGCCATGCCCGGGGAATGTCGATGATGATGCAGATGAAGAATACCGCTGCCGCACAGACAATAACACAGGGAACTGTCAGAGCCGTGGGAAGCTCTGAGATCCAGGTGAAACGTTTCTTCATTATCAGCTCCCATACAAAAGGCGTGGAATGGATTATGTACACACTGAATGCGTGAGGTGCGAGGAATGCGGTGATACGGCACCCCTTTTCGCTCAGCTCCAGCTTTGAGAATCCCATGACAAGACATACGCCCTGGATAACAGAGACAGGTGAGAGGTAACTCAGCAGATAGAACGGATCAAAATTGTAAATAAGACCGTTATCTGTCATGAAACGGAGAAGGATCGAGATCAGCCAGCCGGAGACCGATGCTGCTGCAAATATGATGAACCATGTGCGTGTACGGAGCTTATCGGCTATACTGAACCGCTTCAATACTGCACCGAGGGTGTACATCATTATTATCCATACCGGGGAGTAACCGCTGCCGAGCCAGAAAACATCGCCGTTAAAAAAATTTCCGCTGACCATGAAAAGCAGCAGAGCAGACAGGAAAGAGAAGCAAAGAGCTTTCGGTGCTGTATTGTGTACGGCTGAACTGATAAGCGGTATAAGCAGGAAAAGAACGGTGTAGGCAGTAAAGAACCAGTGTGTGGAGCCGGCTAAGGGCAGCAGATGTGAAGTTATATCATCAGGAGCCATGTAGGTGAAGGATACTATCCCGAGGATGTGGACTGCTGCGGCAGCGAGTACATTGTACAGCAGTACAGTCATGTAAAGGGGTACATATCTTTTTGGTCTGTATACGGAATCGAAGCCGACATACCCGGAGAGTAAGGCAAAGCCGTCTACTGCACAGTAACAGACATACTCAAGGAGCAGAGCCGGAAGTGAGAATTCGCCGAAGGTATATTCAGGATCCCGGGAGAAAAAATTTACATGGAGTATGACCACGCCTGTCATCAGGAACAGGCGAAGCAGATCAAGCCCGTAATTACGCCTTGTCATATCATCGGCTCCAGTCCGGGGAGGTAGTCCGTCAGGGGCAGACCGTACCTTCCGGCAAGCTCAGTCCCTCTCTGCACAGTGTCGCTGCGGGATATGGCATCCGGGGAGTGTGCGTCCACGCCGAGTATTGCACGGCAGCCGGTCTCCTGTGCGACCGCAAGGAACTCCGGAGAAGGGTAGTGACGGTTGGTGGTGAGACCGAGAAGGTTTATCTCCACGGGGATATCGTGTGCGGCAAGGTAGGAGCATATCCTGCGGTACTGCTCCTCAGTGCCATCACCGTGATAGTTATAGACGTCGGGATGGGCGATATAGCGGTACCGTCCGGACTCCATGCCCTCAATAAGCAGGTCGGTATAGCGGATAAGTCCCGGATATTCACTGGGAAATCCGGTATAGTGACCGTAGGGCTCAGGCTCGATGAAGTGCTGACCGAGTATCATGTAGTCCAGGGGGTAGTCGGCGAGAAGCCTGTCCTGAGCCTCCATAAGCTCCGGGATGTATTCGCTCTCAAAGCCTATGTATATAGTTATGTCCCGTGCGTACTCCTTCCGGAGTGCGGTAAGGGAGCTGAAATAGTCCTCTGTCTGAGCGGCGGTCATGCGTGTAGGGGACACATAGTCTCCGGGGAATACCCAGGGGCAGTGGTCGGCAAAGCCCATGACCTTATATCCCATGGATATTGCCGCTTCAACGTACTGCCTGTCCTCGCCTGAGGCATGATTGCACCGGGCAGTGTGGATGTGGTAATTAGCAAGCATGGTAAACTCCTTTCGTCAGACGTGCCGGTCATTTGCCGTAGGGCGTCCTGACGTCGGTAAGTCCGAGGATATAGTCTGTGCTGGTGTTGTAGAGAGCCGCCAGCTTCACGATGATCGTTACAGGTACGTCCCGGACTCCACGCTCGTACTTGGAGTACAGGGACTGGTCACAGAAAAGGTAATCTGCGACCTGCTGCTGAGTCCTGTCGCTGTCCTCTCTGAGGTCACGTATTCGGTTGTACATTCCCCATCACTCCTATGATCTGATAGTTATATCAGATTACGTATAATAGTAAATGGTTTTACAAACAAAATGGTATCAATACCATATTTATAAAACCGGTCTGTTATTATTATACGTTAAAGAAGCGGTCATATAGGGTGTTTAGGACATTTTGTCCTAAGAACGGGAATGTTTTCTCTGCCGACAAATGTTCAGGCAGTTGACTTACTTGATAAAAAGTAATTGCGTAATATGTATTTTATTTTTACAATTAATAAAAATATTTTTGCTTAACTGTAATAAATATAAAATAAATCCAAACACCTTGACAAATTTTTGGAGATATTGTATAATATGGACAGGACGGATAGTCCGGAGAAATGGAATTTATAAAGGAGGAAAAGCAATGTTCGGAAGAAATGATGCAGGCAGAGAGCCGGAGGTCAATTATCCGGCAAGGAAAAGCGTGAAGTGTGAGCGCTGCGGAGTGGAGCTGGAGTACCTCTCCGACAACCTGGTGATGACGATGAAATGCGGTCCGGGATCAAACGGCGGAGGCCCCCTGAAATTCGATCTGTACCGGTGTCCGGGGTGCAGGGAGCTGAGGTTTTTTGAGAAGTGACCGGGAAGTAAAATTTTTATAGCTGTCTGTAGGACAAATAGTCCTTAAAGGAGGTGAAAAACATGATAAAATGTCCTGACTGCGGCCACGAGATAGAGGAGCCGGCAGCAAAGGTCAACAAGACGGCAGAGATGGTGAAGGGCTGCGGCAAGATAATATGGATAATCGCAGCTTTCTGCACACTGATACTGCTGGTGACTGACTTCATGGCGTCTGCCCATGCTTATGATTCCACCGGAACATTTACTGCCGGACTGGTATCTGTGGCGCTGGCTGCTATCGGCGGATTCATCGCCGGAACCATTGTGACCGGCTTCGGTGAGCTGATCGGCATACTTTCCGATATGCGTGACACGATGAAAAGAAAGTAAAAAAAGCCCCTGCGGACCGTGAGTTGTCCCCAGGGGCTTGATCGTTTCAATTAGTCAGCAGCGTTGAGCTTCTTAGCGAGCTGAGACTTCTTTCTTGCAGCCTTGTTCTTGTGCATAAGGCCCTTAGCGCAAGCCTGGTCAACTCTCTTGATAGCTACCTTGATAGCCTGCTCCTTATCAGCAGCGCCTTCAGCAACAGCAGCGTCAGCCTTCTTCAGAACGGTCTTGAGATTGGACTTTCTTGCCTTGTTAGCAGCAGCCTTGGTCTCGTTTACCTTGACTCTCTTCTTAGCAGATTTAATATTCGGCATGATTGCACCTCCTTGGATTTGCAGGTATAAAGTCCTGCATTAAACATAAAATAACAGAGTACAGCCGGGAAAAGCCGTACTCCGGGAGCTGCAACGCACAGACTCCCTACTGAGACAATGATAATTATACCATTTTTACGCTCTATTTTCAATAGGCAAATTCAAAGTAATCCGATGAAAATTCACGGTTGAATCAGGGCATTTTGCACAAGGAGGAAACTATGGACTACAGGACAGATCTTGCGCTGGAGCGCATACAGCCCGATGAAGGCGGGATACCGGAGGGGATAGACGTACTGCGCCGGGGAAAAGCCTTCGGCATAACGGAGATAGTGATACCTGACGACAGCTTCCGGGAGAGCATCGGCAAGGGCAGCGGAAGGTACATCACCCTTGAAGCCGGCAGTCTCAGCCGATTCTCCTCAGATCACAGCGCCATGGCGCAGGAGCTTGCCGGAGAGCTGTCGGCTCTTGTTCCGGAGGGAGAGGTGCTTGTGGCAGGCATCGGCAACAGCGACATTACTCCCGACGCCCTGGGACCGGAGACTGCGGCGAAGGTGCTTGCTACCCGGCATCTCCGGGAGGAGCTGTGCGGAGACGATTTTCTCTGCTCCCTGCGGAGGGTGTCCGTCATAGCCGGGGGAGTCCTGGGACAGACCGGTATAGAGACTGCGGAGCTGATACGTGCGGTGTGCCGTGAGCTCAGACCTGCGGCGGTGATAGCTGTTGACGCACTTGCCTGCTCTGAGGTGAGCCGCCTGGGGACTACGGTACAGATAACCGATACGGGCATATCCCCCGGCAGCGGAGTAGCCAATGCACGCCGTGAGCTTACGGAGCGCACTCTCGGTATACCTGTGATAGCGGTGGGAGTCCCTACAGTTGCCGATATGCGTGTGATCGCCCGTGACCTTACAGGTGCAGAGCCGGCAGAGGGTACCGATCTGCCGGAGGTAATGGTGACTCCCCGTGACATTGACCGCCTGACAGAGCGTGCCTCTCAGCTTATCGCCTGCGGCATCAATCTTGCCCTGCATCCGTCCCTGTCATACGAGGACGCTGCGGGACTTTTTTAGGAGAAAAGAAACCGTATTTACCTGCTGCCGGCACTTGCCGGTACCTGGCAGGACAGCCGCCGGGAAAGCTGTTTTCCTTGACAAATACCATCCGGTGTAATATAATATTTATAGATAAACAAACTCCGCATCCCCCACTGAACAAAAGGAAGATGGCATTGAAAAAAGGAAAAAAAGTCCTTGCGGCTGCGGCGGCTGCTGTAGCCGCAGGTGCAGGAATATATGCGTTTACATATCTGCTGCCGGGAGTTCCGGCATATTTCCGGCTGAAGTACAGCTATCCCGGCTCAATGGATACCGTGATAGAGGATTATCCCGGCTATGAGACCGTGTACCCTGAGAGCCGCAGCAAGCGTCCGGTGCTGAGCGCCTGCGGACTTACCGTTACCGTGCCGGAAAAGATGAAAAAAACAAACCCGGACAGCGAGTTCTACTCTGACGAGAGCGGAAGAGTGAACGTCCGCTTCATCCCCTCTGCCGAGAAGCGTCAGGAGCCTGAGAATACCCTTCCTGCCATTGACGGCAGCGGAGGTACGATGCAGTACGGCGACCTGGTGGAATGCTGCCGCATTTTCGGCTGGGAAGTACCGGATTCGGTATTTGAGCTTGAACGTGACCTTATGTCACTGAGCTGGGATGACCTTGACTGGAGGAACAGACAGACCTGTGATATGCTCACGGTTATGGCTGCTGAGAAGTGGGAGCTGCTGGGCGGAAGTCTGGGTAATATGTACTCCCATGTGTACCGCTATGACCGTGACGACGTTGAAGGCATAGTGTACGAGGTGAAGTCGGAAGGTCAGGGAAGTACTGCCTATTCCGTGACTCTGTGTCCCCGTGGACATTATGACCGTGTGTACGGTATAGTCCTTCGTTCTGCCGACAGCGAAACGGTACAGGAGATGCTGTCGTCCGTTATCATCGGCAAGCCTGAGAAGTAACAGGAGGATGAATTGAACGATAATGATATGATGCTGCTTCTGCTTGCGGGAGCAGCAATTCTGTTTGTTATATGGCTGAAGTCCCGCAGGCGCAAGCCCGACATCACGGATCTCTTCCAGCCTGTGTCCATACTCACCGACCGTGAGCGTGAGTTCTACACCCGGCTCAGTCCCCTGGCGGCTGAGTACGGGCTAAATATCTACATGAAGATACGGCTCGCCGATCTGGTAGTACCTCTGCCAAAAGCGGAGAATCCCTACTGGATGGAATGCTTCAACAAGATAAAGTCGAAGCACATCGACTTCGCCCTTGCGGATGAGGATTCGGAGATAGTGGCGCTGATAGAGCTTGACGATTCGACTCACTCACGCCCCGACCGTGCAGAGCGTGACGAGTTCGTGGATGCTGTGCTGTACAAGTGCGGCTACACTCTCCTGCGAACCTACGGCGATACCGATGTCATAGAGGAATTCCTGGAAAATACGGCGGCGGACTGTGTCTGAGCCGCCTGTTGAAGTGTCTACAGCAGATGTACGCAGCT
>DNLQ01000126.1 GCA_003488415.1 Ruminococcus sp.
TGTCCTATCCTGAACATTGCTTTTCTCCTTTCGTGTCAGTCATCTGTTTCCAGCATTACCTCTGCCAGCTTTATATCCTCCGGAGTGGTTATCTTGATGTTGGTATAGTCCCCTACCGTCATTGCCACCTTTCCTCCGATAGCCTCCACAAGCTGACAGTCATCCGTGAAGTCCAGACCATGCTCCAGTGCGAAGTCGATGCCCTCAAAGTAAAGGGAACGCTTGAACACCTGAGGTGTCTGGGTGATGTAGAGGAACTTCCTCGGGGGAGTATCCGTTATCAGTCCGTCGGATACAGTCTTGATAGTGTCCTTTACCGGAACTCCAAGAGTCGCACCACCGAACACAGATGCGTCCCTGATAGTCTTTTCGATATGCTCCGGCTTCACCAGCGGACGTGCGCCGTCATGGACTGCTACAAGGTCAGTACCCTTGGATATGCACTTCACTCCGTTGATAACGCTTGCCTGACGGGTATCTCCGCCGGTAGTGCAGGCTCTGAGCTTGGTGATCCCGGCAGCCTCAGCCTCGGCTTTTATTGCCGGTATATCCGCTTCACGGGCAACTATTATTATCTCCGCAACGCTCTCGCATTTCTGGAAAGCCTGCATGGTGACTCCGATAACAAGTCTTTTTCCCAGCGGCAGGAGTATCTTGTTCACTCCGCCCATACGTGTGGAATTTCCGGCACATACGATTATTACTGATGTAGTCATGGTTCTCTCCTTGTCAGTCTTTTGACAGCTCTGTGGGAGATGTCCTTATGCGTATCTCCGGCAGAGTATCCAGTGTATGATAATAGTTGATAAGTCCGTCCTGCCGGGAGAGATCATTCATTCCTGTTGCCGGAGGAGCAAATATTCTCAGCAGCATATCAGTCTCTCCTGAAAGACGTTTTCTGTAGAAGGCAGGCATAAGGTCTACGGTACGGGCATCCGGCGACTTATAGAACCATCTGCCGTTCAGCTCCAGCATCAGATTGGATCCATCGCTGAATACAGCCTCACAGAATACCGGATCTCCGTCAAAGTGCAGAGCTATCGCTATACCCTCAGCGTCCTCGGCTCCGCCCCAGCGCAGAGTCACCGGCATATCTGCCTCTTCACCGCAGGTCATGGACGGAAGAAAGCGCTCACGGTTTATTATCTCCCGTACTGTCTCCATAAGAGGCTGCTCTATTCCTACGGACGGATCGTTGATGTCCTGTATCTCCAGCCCCAGCCTTCCACGGTCACGGAACTGATAGAAGCATATCCCCGAGAGCCAGTCCTCACTGTCCTTCTCCAGCATATCGCAGAAAAGTCTTACCATATCAGCCTGCTCGTATGCTCCGGTCACGTCCCCGTCAGCATTGAACTCGCTCATCAGCATCGGCTTTTCCGCTCCTCCGCACAACTCGCTGAATCTCTTGCGGCTGAGCTTTGCAAGGGTGTATACATCCCTTACGGAATGCCGGACGTGGGAATTTCCTCCCGGTTCTGCCACATCGCAGGGCCAGCCCCAGTGCAGAGCAGGATACTTGTCCACAGACCACACATCAGTCTCCCTTACCGCCCTGGAAAACTCCTGCTCCCGTGTCATCTCTCCGGGGTTTTCAATATCCTCAACTCCGCCTATGCAGAGTACGGTGCTTACATTCGGAGCGTGCTCCTTTATTATGCGGGCGGCACGGCAGTAGAAATCCGCTACCTCCCGGTATGATGCACGGTGATTGAAGGCAAACCAGTTTCCTGTAGCCTCGTGGTTTATCCGCAGCAGGAGCCTTCCGTAGGGGCGGAGATCATCACCTATCGCCGCAAGCATCTCATCGGTGACTGCCGGATCGACAGTAAGAGTGAGTATGACGTCCTGACCGTGGCGGCGTATATCACGCATTGAGATAAATGGTTCACCCTCCCCCGATCCTCCGATACCGCCCAGATATGGAAAATAATCGTCATAGGGATAATCCCACTGGAAAGCGATCTTCCTGTCCTTCATGGCTTCTGATATACGCTGCGGCCACTGCTTGTCAAACGGGTAATAGCAGTACATAAGCGAAACAGCACGGAAAGGTCTTCCCATACGGCTGAGTATGTAGTCCTGCCCTACATACTCCCCCCTCTCGCTGCCGTCACCCAGGTCAGCGGCACACCTTGCTGCTCCCATAGTGATACGTATCGTTTTCATTCTATTCTCCTTTTATTAACACGGCAATAAAATATCTATAACCTGCTTTTCTTTTCGTATCTCTCCACCGCCTCCGGCGGAGGAAGAGATACATTTTTTAATAACAAGTCACCATTGTTTTTATTGGTATTCAGTTGCCGGAGCAATAATACCGGGCAGCATAGATATCCGGAGTCTGCTGCCTTATTTATCTTTCTGTCAGTTATTATTATAATATGTAACAGGACAGTATGTCAACATCAAATGTAAATAAAACGCCGCAGTGTCTCTGACATATCTATCAGAGATACTGCGGCTGGATAAATCTTTATTGCCGATCAACACTGTGCAGGTATTCAAGAGCAGTTTCAAGCACCTTATCCCTGTCCGGATCGTCGAACAGCTCTATGACCTCTTCCCTGCTGTAGGTGACCTGATAGTCCAGCTTCGTTACAGCCTTTCTGTCAGACCTCGCTTCTGCGATAGGCTCGTTGTTTTCATCAAGAGTCGGGCAGACAGGATACCACAGTTCTACCTTGTCATCAGTCAGGAAGCACCTGCCGCCTGTTCCCTGTGAGCATCCCCAGGGGTAGGTATTTCCTATAAGGACGGTATTATCACCCTTTGAAAGATAATGTGCAAGCACATCTCCGGCGCTGCACGTCTTCGCATTCACAAGTACTGCCACTGGTATATCAGACCAGAGAGCCTCTCCGACCTTACGGGGCTTTTTAAAGGAAGCGAACTTCTTTCCTTTGAAATATCCTGTCTCAGGTGTCATTTCAACATCTGCAAAAAGTGATGCGATAGTCTGTGAGATCAGACCGTATCCTCCGTTGTTGTTGCGGATATCTATCACCATCTTCTTCATACCCTGATCTTCAAGAGCCTGTATTTTATCCTTCATCATATTGTATACTTCGTCATTGCGGAAAGAAAGCTCTGAGACAACAAAATGAAGGCTTTCGAGCTTCTCGAAGTTCTCATTCTGCACTCTCAGATAACCTGTATCATCATCAAGCATACAGGTATAGAGATTATCGCCAATGCAATGATTATTATTACATACTGCTGCGATAACATCATTCAGTTCCGGATTATGACCGGATATTTTCCCGAGAGTAACAGTCTTTTCTTTTCCGTCGTCATCCAGGAATGATACATCTACAGTTTCTCCTCCGTGTCCGGCAAGATATGCAGGCTTGAATATCTCCTCATTCTCGATATAGGAATATATATTGTTGAAATCAAGACACTTCACTTTTGATACGGCTTCATCCACAGACTCGCCGTCCCAGGCAGTTATGACAGTACCGTTTTTTATACCCTTCTTCTCAGCTTCACTGTCAGGCTTTACAAGTACTGCAATGATCTCTCCCTCACTGTCACGGAACATGGACAGACCATAGTCATTTCCTGATACAGTTCTGAGAGCATCAGGATATGAGTCCATATTATTATATCTCAACCACACATGACCGTCATAGAGATCATATGTCAGCTCACACAGCGCAAGGAGTATCTCCTCCTCGTTATTCTCCTGCTCGGCTTTTTCTATCCGGGGAAGGTACTTTTCACGCATTGCATCAAAATCAATGTCCTTCCAGTAACGGGTAACATACGTTGCTTCAAGCTGATCTATTGTCCTGGAAAATGACTCCTTCCAGCCGTATTTTGAGTAATCGCCAACACACATCCAGGTATCCATGACCATAGTGACCAGGAACACTGACACAGAACAGGCAACGGTCAGAAAATATACCAGTCCGGTGTATGCAGGGAACGAACCACGGAAATACGTAACCACGCCCCAGACCGCTATAAAAAAGGCTGCCAGTCCGAACATTCCGTACCTGAGCCAGAATGCACTCTGTACACTGCCCGGAGCATTTATTGCATAGAACACAAGCACGATAACAAGCGGCACACAACATAAAACTGCCCATAGCTTATGGTGACCATTTTTCATAAAATGGTGCAGTACCGTAAGTACTATCAGCGAAATGATAATAACAGCCAAAAGCAGCTTGATACCTTTATCATGTATCAGAAACAGTGAAAATAATCTGATCATACTCTCACCTTTCCATCTGCACTTATCATATTATTTATGAATGAAGCCATTTCATCGCAATGTTCATGGATAAAGAAATGTCCGCCTTCAAAGTATTCATACACAGGAGATTCAGTGCAGAATTTGTCAAAGCATTCTATATTCTCTTCATCAGAGGAATACATCACCCAGGTCTTCCGATCTATGGGCTCCTTTTTCATTTCTGTTATCCTGTTTTTTGTTCTTTCATAGAGAATAAAATCATTTCTTATAATCGGAAGGAAGAACCTGAAATCGTTTTTCTCCTCTTCAGTCTCAATGTCCGAGCCGCCCAGTTCAAGAGTATACCGCATAAGTTCTTCATCAGACATGGATGAATAATCCTTGTTTTCCTCTATGTCTGCCATTGAAGAGGCACAGAAGAATATGCCCTTCAGACGTCTGAACATTACGTTATCTTTAAACTTTTCATAAAGAAGATATATCAGCTTTGAGCCGAGGCTATAGCCCAGAAGGATAAACGGCAAGCCGTTATCCTTCTTTCTCATCTGATCGAACATATCGTCAATGACACTATCAACGCAGTCACAAAGCTCCTCGCCCATCCTCAGTCCGTGGCCGGGATATTCCATCGGTATTACCTTATGTACGCCTGACAGTTTCTGTCTCAGTTCCGAATACATGAACGACGATCCGCCTGCATACGGGAAGCAAAATATATTCATTATATACTCCTTTTTATTCTCTGTTTTTAAGCACCTCAGCCG
>DNLQ01000239.1 GCA_003488415.1 Ruminococcus sp.
GGCTGCGCTCGTCCTGACACTCCACCACTACATTCGTAGGAAGATAGGTGATGCGTACTGCGGACTCAGTCTTGTTTATATGCTGACCGCCTGCGCCGCTGGCACGGAAATAGTCTATTTTAAGATCGGTGGGGTTGATCTCAAGCTCCACCTCGTCAGCCTCTGCAAGTACTGCTACAGTGACCGTAGAGGTGTGTATTCGTCCCTGGGACTCGGTCTCCGGTACTCTCTGTACTCTGTGGACGCCGCTTTCATATTTCAGTCTTGAATACGCACCCTCGCCCTCTATGGAGAAGCTGATCTCCTTGAATCCGCCAAGCTCCGTGGGATTGGCAGACAGGACCTCCTGCTTCCATCCCTTCGACTCGGCATACATCGTATACATACGGTACAGGGAGTTTGCAAAGAGAGAAGCCTCCTCACCGCCTGCGCCGCCTCGTATTTCTATTATGACGCTCCTGTCGTCATTCGGATCCTTCGGAAGAAGAAGAATCTTGAGTTCATCGGTTATGGTCTCCATAGCCGACTTGCTCTCCTCCAGCTCGGACTGCGCCATTTCACGGAAATCACGGTCAAGCCCGCCGCCGTCAAGCAGTTCCCTGGCTTCATCGTATGCGCTCTGAGCCTTTTTGTACTCCCGGTATTTCTCTATTATGGGAGTCATATTCTTGAAATCCTTCATAAGCTGCTTATACAGCTTGTTGTCACTTATAACACCGGGGTCGGACAGTCTCTCGCTGATCTCCTCATACTTCTGCTCCATCAATGCGAGCTTCTCAAACATCGGTATTCTCCTCCCGGCTGACCTTCTTTATACTCTTCTCGATCTTGTTTCTTGGTACCATGAACTCCCTTCCGCACTTTACACAGCGCAGTCTGAAATCCATGCCGGAACGGATAACGAACATTTCTCTCGCACCGCACGGGTGTTGTTTTTTCATTGTCAGTACATCTCCCGGCTGAATATCCAAGGTCATTCCCTCCCAGTTTATGGAAACACCGGATAGATGAAGGCAAGATATGTTCTGTGCCGTCAGACGTAAACTATTCAGTGTTTTCTAAAAAAACGTACTTTATTATTATAGCCTATATCCCAATATAAATCAATAATTTGAAGGTATATTTTTTCAGATTTGTGTAAACATAATAAAAACAAGAGCCAAAACATATTGAAGTCACACAAAATCAGTGAAACGACCGGTGCTCCAGGCTCCTGTTAAACCTAAACACCGGTCACAGCTCCGGCTGAAACGGAGAAATAATGAAAGGTCAGGTGTTCATCTATGATAACAAGCATCACTGCGGTATTCCACGATCCGGGCATGGGAAGCAGGGCAGTTGACAGGATACGGTCAGGTGTGCCCGGGGTATACTCGGCTTCACTCCGTACTCACGGCGGTATAGCCTCCCACAGAGGTTCGTCGGTCATTCCGGCTTTTGCCAACAACTTCAGTATGAACTTCATGACGGCTGTCATGGACAGTCCCGAGGCTGCGGCAGGCTCAGACCTCTCAGGCAGCGCCAAGGCTTATATAGTATGCGACGGAAGTCATATCAGTGAGATCACCGGCATTCTCAATACTCTGGGAGCTGTGAGCATCCGTGTGAATCAGCCATCTATGTGAGAATAATCACGGCTTCCGGTGAATATTATCTACTATCAGGCAGCACTGAGTCACAGTGCTGCCTAAGTATACAAAATCGGAGGTATAATCATGAACTACTCACCGGAAGGTACACTTTTGGATACAGCTGAAAATCAGAAATACATCTCCTCTGCTGAAGGACTCAGGGAGGCTATGGAGAAGGGCATCATACTTGAGGCTGTTGCCAGTGTATGCGGCTCTTCCCACTCCCTTACCGTTGACCTTCCCTGCGGCAAGGGAGTCATCCCGCGGGAGGAAGGCGCTCTTGGCATTGCAGAAGGCGTCACCAAGGACATTGCTATAATCTCCCGTGTAGGAAGGGCAGTGTGCTTCAAGGTCACAGAAGTCAGCACCGACAGCAGCGGAAATGTCAGTGCAGTGCTTTCAAGGCGCATGGCTCAGGAAGAATGCCGCAGGGAGTACATAAGCCGCCTTTCACCGGGAGATGTGATACCGGCTAAAGTCACTCACCTGGAACAGTTCGGCTGCTTTGTGGATATAGGCTGCGGACTGCCATCCATGATACCCATTGATGCAATATCGGTATCACGCATCTCTCACCCTTCAGACAGGTTCTCAGTAGGCGACAGTATACGTGCTGTGGTGAAGTCATCGGACGGAGAGAGGGTTTGTCTTACTCACCGGGAACTTCTGGGTACATGGGAGGAGAACTCTGCCGGCTTCTCAGCCGGAGAGACAGTTTCAGGAATAGTACGATCAGTTGAAGGATACGGCATATTCGTTGAGCTGACTCCGAATCTTGCCGGACTTGCTGAGCTGAGGCCTGGGATATCTCCGGGACAGAGAGTAAGTGTATTCATCAAAGCAGTGATACCGGAGAAGATGAAGGTAAAGCTCATTATCGTAGAGACCTGCCCGGACTGCCGCTCCTCTGCTGCCTCCCAGCACTACTTCTTCACCGGAGATCATATGGATCACTGGATATATCCTCCTGCCTGCTCGGATAAGTGTATCCGTACAGATTTCGCATAATGACATAAAATATCCCGGAAGCATTTCTTTATGCCTCCGGGATTTGCTTTGTTTTCCAGGATCTACATGATGCAGATATCCTCAATAATGCCGATCAATACCCACTGTCTGCCATGAACTCCGTTATCAGAATACATAAGCTGATCTTAAACGTGAAAACCTTATTCCCCTAAGAGTTCGCTGAGAACATCGTCGATACTGCCTTCAGCAGGATCTGTTCCGCTGAACAATTCCTGAGTGAGATCCTTCAGCTCCTCCCAGTCAATAGCATCTGCTTCGGGATCATCTGATATTCCAAGCTGTTCCTTATAGGCATCTATCCCTTTGCTGAACAGATCCTCTGCATTTATGCTTCCATCAGTCAGCGTTCCAAATAGCTCTGAATACTCCTCAGGAAGATCAACAGATCCGAAATCAATGCGAAGTTCCCTGTCTGCCTCACCGTTGGTAACTGTGAAATCAAATCCGGTTGCAGAATCGTTGAATCTGATATCAGGGAACAGCTCCTTCAGCTCATCTGCATACTCACTGTCCTCAGTAATGATCTGGACAGGTAAGTCAAAGGGCTTGAACTCTATATGATACTCGCCGTCAGGCAAAGCAAAGTCCACATTATTGATATCCTGATAATAGGGATTGCCTTCCTTGTCGGTTATGGTGAACAGACCGTAGTCCCCTTCACTGATACCTTTTGTCCAGTCAAATAAGTTCAGCTTCATATTGCACTCGGTATCATCTGCAAGCACTCTTACAGTCAGCTCGTCGTCCTCAACACCTTCCTCAAAGGAAAACTTCACATAGTGAGGCCCTGCTGCGAAATTATCGCTGTATCCCTCCGGAAGTCCGGATATATCAAACATATACTCATACTCTCCATTGGTGGGGAGTCCGGAAAGGTTTACAGTTCCGCCCGGCTCAAATGTGAAATTTCCAAGGTCAAAACAGCTGTCATCGCAGAGTCCGATAACGTCTATGTCAGCGTCCACAGGCTCTCCTGTCATCATATCAACTACATTGATCTTCAGTTTTCCTCCAATGGCATCTTCATCATCCACAAGCTGCTTCCTGAGGAATACAAGATCGAAAACACTGATGTCTCCGTCGCCTGAAAGGTCCGCATTCTTCCAGTTACCCATTTCATCAGACTGCCCCAGCAGATAACGGTAAAGCTGCACTGCATCGGAGACACCCACTGTTCCGTCATAGTTCACATCTCCGAAGAGTGTGAGAATATCGGGACGTGACAGTACGATCTCAAGTGCAGAAGCAGGCTGGAGCTGCGCAGTAACAGGTGCTGCCGCTGCGATAACAGCGGTCAGAAGTGCTTTTATACGTTTGTTCTTGCCCATATTGATTCCCTCCTGTTTATTTTTACGGAGCTTCATCACAGCTCCCTTCATATAAAATAGTAACACATTATACAGAAAATGTCAACGATTTCCAATACAATACTTTCTATATACAAAGCAGCTCCGGATGGTCTGACTCTCGGCTGGTAGCCCTCAGCGGCGGCAAGATAGAATGTGTCTGGCTTCTTTAAAAATTCAAGTATGTTCACTCCCAACTTTTAATATTACATTGACCGATTTGCAAGAATATGTTATAATTTTAATATATATTCTGTCTCAGCAGGCAATGTTAAAGTCTGCTGTTCCGGAAAACAGTTAGGGGTGACTGCGGTATCTCACACTTCTTCATAACCGGTAAGTACACAGCGAAAAAGATCTCAGTAAGATTAACATGGTATGAAACCGTTAATTATAAACCGATCGCCATGGCTCGCATTTTTGTAAGTATCAACAATCCAGCGTCTGATTTTCAGCTTTTAATAGTGCATTCATACGATCATTTCCAAAAGCTATTGACTCTGACGCTGCGTAATAGTCTATACTCTGTACATGAAAGGAGGTCATACCAATGATGACAATAAAAAAGGTCAGCGAGATGACCGGAGTTACCGTGCGGACGCTCCAGTACTACGACAAGATCGGACTGCTGAGTCCGGCAGGATATACCGAAGCCGGATACAGACTGTATGACGATACAGCACTTGAACAACTCCAGCAGATACTCCTGTTCCGTGAGCTTGAGTTCCCTCTGAAGGACATAATATCCATAATGAACAGCCCGGGCTATGACAGGGAAAAAGCTCTGACACAACAGATAGAGCTCCTGGAGCTGAAAAAGCAGCATCTCGAAAAACTGATAGGTTTCGCACAAGGAATTAAGATGTTAGGAGTGAAAGCAGTGGATTTTTCAGTATTCAACACAGATAAGTTAAACGAGTATACCCGCCGTGCAAAGGAGATGTGGGGAGACTCGGAGCAGTTCAGAGAGTTTGAACAGCATGACAGCAGCCGCACAGACCTGGATAAACAGGAGCTCGCCCGGAAGTGTATGGAATTATTTGCTGAGTTCGGCAAAATGAAGAACATGGCTCCCGGAAGCGATGAAGTGCAGGCTCAGGTCAGGAAGCTGCAGGATTTCTTTACAGCAAACTTCTATAACTGCACCAACGATATTCTTCTCGGTCTTGGACAGATGTACTCCGCAGGCGGCGAGTTCACAGAGAATATTGACAGCGTAGGCGGCAGCGGTACAGCGTCTTTCGCAGCTGAAGCTATCAGGATATTCTGCAACAGGTAAAATCCAGCCCCCGGTACTTTTTTAAAGTGCCGGGGGCATCGTTGTTATGTGAACTCCGCTGTCTGAAATATCCTGTCTATATCACAGCGTATGCTGTCAAAACCTTCACGGCTGAGACCGTTCCATATCCACCACTCAGGCTCGCCGCCGATACATATCTCCTCCCAGAATCCTGTTCCGTCCCAGTCCTTTATGTCCTCCCAGTCCTTGTTTCCGCCGAAGTCGCCGGTGACGTACGCTATGGCTTCTCTTCCGCCTATAACTGTCTTTCTGGGCGATACTCCAGTACCGCATATTCCCATACGCTCGTCACATGATATCATGATGTATCCTGCTGAGTCTGCTCCTATACGTATCCGGAGATACTCGTCCTCACTCAGCTTTTCCTCCTCAGTCACCGTCCAGCCGGAAGGTATCATAAAGCTGAGCTGCTGTCCTACTGCTGTACAGGTAAACTGTGTAAGGTCGGAAGGTGTATCCTCTGCCGCAGTTTCCGTCTCTGCTGTAACGTTATCGCAGGATGTCTCAGCCGTAACTGTCTCCGGAGCTGTTGCCGCATCAGTGCCGTTATCATCGTATCCGCACCCTGTCAGCAGGATCGCTGCCGCTGCGGAAAGCAGTATCAGTCTTTTCATTCCCGACACCTCCTGTTCATCATATCAGGTTTGCTGTATCTGTGACTGTAAGGGTATCTATATCAGCAGCTATTATCTTCCTGCCGGATATAACGTAAACATTATCGTCTATCCGCACTGCACGCTGAAACTCGTTATAGCTTGAGTATTCTGTACTGCTGTCGTCTCCGATATTCTGGCTTATCTCGCCTCTCAGTGTGAACTGTCCTCCCTCGTAGGAAAGGAATACATACTTGTATGAAGCACTGTAATGTCCGCTGGTGTCAAAGGTGCTTATATACACAGGGAAACCGATGATGTTCTTCTCAGGTTCGATAAGAAGACACTTGCGCTCCCATACTGCGTCTGATGATACCCATTCATCATCATTCTTACGGTCTATGGTATAGATACCCACTTCCTTCAGATCGTAGGGATCGGAATTATCGAACATAACTGCCTTTACACCTGTCTCCCTGCCGTTCTCGTTCGCATTAATACCGAATCCGAAGAGGTGACCTTCGTCCCACTTCTGCATATAAGTGCTGTAGCCCGGAAGTTTCAGTTCGTCCATCACCTTCGGTGATGCAGGATTGCTGAGATCTATGGCAAAAAGAGGATCAGTCTGCTCGTAGGTCACAACATATGCCTTATCGCCGCTGAAGCTCACTGACCGGATATACTCATTCTCACCGAATCCTGTAAGACAGCTTACCTGATTCAGGTTCATATCCAGCACATAGAGATAGTTGCTTGTAACAGATCTGCCGGCTGGTATCTCATCCTTATTCCTTATCTCCTCCACATCAGTAATAATGTGCCATGTTGTCTCCGTTGAAGCTACACGGAAGTATCCTCCGTATTCGCTCATGGAGAACTGGTCCTTTACCGAGCCCTTTATCTTGCAGCTTGCAGCAGGAACGATGCTTCCGCCGCTGAGCGAGATTCGTGTTACCTCTGTTTCCTCCCAGCCGTATGTGGTGTAAAGGTTATCCGCCGAGCAGTATACATCTCCGGTATAGCCGGCAAGTGCCTTTGTCTCACCCTGACGGAAGCTGCCGGGGGTTGTGAGGTCTATGCTGCCGATAACGGTATACCCGAAGCTGTAGAGCTTTTCAGGTGAGGTGTCAGGAAGGAGGATACATTCCGGTTCAAGACATTCCAGACCTGTTTTATCCGTACCGTATGCAGGTATATAGTTATCTATATCATCCTCTGACTCTATACTGTCATAGAATATATTGCTGTAGCTTGTGATAATGTACATATATCCCTCTGGTGTTATACGCACATCCCTGTAGCTGCCGTCCTGGAAACAGGTGCCCAGGTATTCGTGTGAGTCGGAAGCTGCATAGAATGACACGAATGCCGTATTGCGGTAATACTCATAGTAGCTCCAGCCTTCATCGGTCTTTACTTCATCACTGCCAGAAACAATTCCTATTACAGCTATCATGTCATTATAGAGGTACATATCCTGTACCGATACATTCTCAGTCTTCTCCTCGCCGTATATTTTCCCGATATCATCGGCAATGTTTATATTTGTGACTGAGGTTATCTTTCCGCTGTCTACTGCGGTAATGTTGAGCTTGGGCATTATAGGATCAGCTGCGCCGAAACCGGAATAATAACCGCCGTAGTTGCAGAGGGAGTAGATATTCTTTCCGTCAGTCTTTACTATGTCCGCTTCACGCACTCCTTCCTCCTGATCGTAGGTATCGGTAAAACCGATGCCTCCTTCATCAGAGCCTCCTGTACCGGCGGAGTAGTCCCATTTCTCTGCAATATCTGCATCAGAGTTCATAGCCGGAGCCCCGACAGCTTCTTCCTCCACATATTCTGCCTCATCATCCATGCCGAATCTGCCGTAAGTCAGCTCGTAGCGCGTATCCTTTATCAGTTTGTATATCTCGCCGTAGCTCGATGCACTGTTCATGAATGACTCTTGTCTGACTGTCTCAGTTTTATCTTTATCGTCTCCAGCCGAAGCCGCACTCTCAGCAGCAGATGTTCCCACAGGCTTCTTGTCATCATCTGCGATCTGCACATCAGCAGCCTGTTGTTCTCCTGCATTCATATGTCTGAACAGTCCGGCTTTTCCTGCTGCTCCTGCACCGCCGGCTATTATCGCACAGGCTGCTGCGGCTGCGGCAATACGTCCGCCTACAGAGATACCCTTTCTCTTACCCGCGGCAGCTTCATCCTGAAGCTCCCCCGTATCAGTCACCTGAGCGTCCAGCATCTCTTTTATGCGCTCAGGACTTATCTCCTCCGGTACTTTTTCCTCTTCAAGGATCTCCCTTATCCTGTTTTCATTCTCGTTCATACTGTCTCTCCTTTCAGGCTGTATCGCTCAGCTCAAGTCTGAGCCGCTGCTTTATTCGTGTGAGACGTGACCTGACTGCACCGGGACGGAGTCCGCACACATCTGCGATCTCCTCGCTGGTATATCCTCCCAGAACAGACATTGATAATATCAGTCTTGACTGCGGATCAAGACGGTCTACCGCCTCACGAAGCTCCGCCTTCTCGAAGCTGAATCCCTCCTCGGGACTGTTTTCCTCGCTTATTGGCTCTTCATCCCGGAAATATTCACGCTGTAGGTTTTTGATCTTCGCAGAGAGTATACGCATTATCCAGCTCCGGAACGCTGCCGGTTCACGCAGACTGCCTATTTCGGCAAATGCGTCAAGCACGGTATCACTTACGGCATCACAGGCGTCGTGACTGCTGCGGAGACTGTAAAGAGCGATATGATACATATCCTTGTATACAAGTGTGTACAGACGTGCAAATGCGGAGGTATCTCCCTCCTGGGCAAGTCTTACATCTGCGGAGAAATCTGTCATACGAATCCCTCCTTTGAACCGATTCACTAATAAGGTGTGAGCTGAAGTGCAGATCGCTGCACGGGAACAAAAAAATCGGCTATATGCACAAATCTGAAGTACCCAGTTAGTGCATACAGCCGAAAGATCTCAGTTTCAGGAATTAGCTCTGCCTAAGAAGGCTGCGCCGATGATGCCGGCATCATTTCCGAGCTTGGCAATAACGATCTCACAGTTCTTGGGAGAGTTCCTTGTGTAGACCTCCTGCTTTACAAGCTCCTTCATCGGCAGAAGAAGAGGATCACCCTCGTTGCATACTCCGCCGCCGATACAGAGGATGTCAGGCTGGAAGATGTTGATAGTATTGGTTATTCCTGCTGCAAGATACTTTATGTACTTGTCTACTACAGCCTTGGCATATTTGTCTCCGGCACGCATACAGTCAAAGGATGTACGTGCAGTTACCTTGCCCTTTTCCTCGGCTGTCTGGTTCATTATGCTGTCAGGATGTTCAGCCATGGCTTCCTTTGTCATACGGATAAGTCCTGTAGCTGAGGAATATGCCTCGAAGCAGCCCTTCCTTCCGCATGAACACTGTGCGCCGTCCACCTCGATCACTGTGTGGCCGATCTCGGCTCCGGCAAAGTTTGAACCTGAGTAGATCTTGCCGTCGATGATGATACCGCCGCCTACTCCTGTTCCAAGAGTGATACATACAGCGTTCCTTGCACCCTTTGCTGCTCCTGCAACATACTCGCCGTATGCAGCAGCATTGGCGTCATTCTCGATAAATACGGGCTTGTCGATCGTCTCCTGGATGTACTTCACCATGGGAGTGTTCTCAAAGCCTAAGTTATTGGAGTACTCGATGATGCCTGTCTCACTGTTTGCGATACCGGGTGTTCCGATACCCACCCACTCGATGTCATCAATGGTCAGCTTGGCGTTCTTTACAGCCTGAAGTGCCATTTTTGCCATGTCATCGGCTATCTCCTTGTCAGGCCGTGGACAGTTGGTCTTTGTTGATGCCTTGGCGATGATATTGTACTCCTCATCAACTACACCTGCAACGATGTTTGTTCCGCCCAGGTCGATTCCTACGTAATATTTCATTTGTTTTCCTCCTAAATTTATTATACAGTCGTTATTATCACACTGCATCTTCCTTTTATTAAACAACCCTCAGTCCCGGCAGGAACGAAAGCACCCGAGCCTTTTTTCAGCGGCAGGCTCTCTGTACCGTCTGTGACTTCACACTCGCCCTCTGTGACCAGCAGGTGTCTGAAGCTGTCAGCTCTGTCAAGCCGCATCGTGCGGTAGATGTCGTATTTATCTGCACGGAAATACTTGCACTCAGCAAGGAATGTATGCCACCTTCCGGGCTGATTCTCCTTCTCAGGCTGACCATAGCTGTATCCGGCAGGGCAGAGCTTCGTGACGTCCATTGCCTTCTCAACGTGAAGCTCACGGGGACTGCCGTCTGCACCTACTCTTCCGTAGTCGTATACACGGTATGTCACATTGGAACTCTGCTGTATTTCGGCTATGAGTATCCCCTTTCCGATAGCGTGAAGCGTTCCCGGCTCTATAAAGAACACATCTCCCTTATGCACAGGCACTCGTTCCACTATGTCCATAAGAGTGTTTTCCTCAACCGCTCTGCGGAAGGTATCAGGTGTTATTTTCTCACGGAAGCCGTATACCAGTTCTGCACCTTCATCACAGTCCACAACATACCACATCTCTGTCTTGCCAAGCTGTCCCTCTGTACGAAGTGCGTACTCATCATCCGGATGTACCTGCACGGAAAGGTCGTTTCTTGCATCGATCAGCTTCACAAGCACCGGAAAGGTGTCTCCGCTCCGGAAACTCTTTCCTACAGTCTCCGGATGCTCACGGACGAACCCGCTGAGCTTCATTCCCTTGTATTCGCCGCTTGCGATCATACTCTCTCCGTCCGGATGACAGGAAAGCTCCCAGCTCTCCGCAAGACGCTCAAGGTCACTCTCCTTGCCGTACTCGTCCCTTAGCCTTGTTCCGCCCCATATATAGTCCTTTATTGCCGGTTCAAGTAAAAAAGGTGTCATATTACCTCCATAGCTTCTCAAATTCCGCCTCGCTGCCGCAGTACACATTGAAGTCGATACATTCTTCCTCCCCCACGTATCCGTCCAGCTTTCC
>DNLQ01000221.1 GCA_003488415.1 Ruminococcus sp.
CTCACGTATGCCGCGGAGACCGTTATGCTCGCCGATGCTGCTGCATCCCCTGCCGTTGTCGAGTATGTAGATCTCAAGCTGCTCCGGCAGGAACTTGATGATGACATCTATCCTGTCTGCTCCGGAATAGCGCATTGCATTGGTGACGGTCTCCCGGCAGTTGTCATATACCTCACGTATGCAGAAAGCATATCTTTCATCCTCTGTACCCTGAATACATACCTCAGCAGTAATGCCTCTCACAGCCTCAGTCACAGACCTTACAGCTCCGGTGACCGTTGTCATGAATTCGTCATCCCGGAGGTTGTTGATAGAGCATCGAAGCTGAGTAACGCCGCTTCGTGACAAACCGTCTATCTCCCGGAGGTACTCCTCTGCTCCGGTATCCTTTCCGCCGGATGAAAGGAGTACTCTTGCTATGGAACTTATCATGGTGAAAGTGTGTCCGGCTGAGTCGTGTATCTCCTGGGCGATACGGTTGCGTTCCTGCTCAATGCTCAGCTTCTGCTCGGCACGGGAAAGCTCGTAGTATTCGGTGATGTCATTTGCAACTATCACCCGGGCGAGAGTCCGTCCGGAGTCGTCACGGACATGACTCTGGCGGAGGATGTAGTTTCTGCCGTTGTAGTCTGCTTCCACTGATGTGAAATCAGTATCCGCAGCTTCTCCGGTATGCAGGGAGAGTGCCGAGAGGAAATCCGTAAGGCTGAAGCTCCCCTCCGGAAGTATCTCCCCGGCGCTTTTGTTCCTGTAGGTGAGAGCTCCGGAAGAATCGAATACAATGACTGCGTTGGATATGTTGTTCACTGCATCGTTGATAGCAATGCGGTTTATGTTGAGAAGTCCGTATCTGCTGAGTGCTATGAGTATCATTATGCTTGAAAAGGCAAAAAACAGCGGGGTAAGCTCAATACCGGTATCTATCAGACGTGTTACTGTAAGAGTGTTTATAGCCATTGGCACAGCTGCGGAAAGTGTGAGGAGTATAATCTCACGGCTTATTCGGTTCTTCTCCCGGTAGCTTCTTGCGCACATCATTGTAATGCCGGTAATGATGCAGAGGTAGTATATCACCTGAAAGATATAGAACATCCCACCGTACTCCAGACAGCCCATTTCAAGTCTCCTGTAGTATAGACGATGAAAGGGATTGGTGAGTATCAGAAGTACAGAAGCAGCAGTAACAAAGGGCATCATCCGTATCGCCTTTCCTCCTGTCGCTCCGGCGTACTCAGCCGAGAACATCAACCAGAACGGTGAAAAGATGCTTATACCTATATTGCCTATCAGGTAGCTGATCCTTAGCTGTGTATCGCTTTCAGAAAACAGTATCAGCAGCTGCGAGATGAGCCACAGGACTATTGCGGACTGGCATATCATAAAGAGTCTTGTGACACGGTTATTGTTTCCTCGCCGGAGTATCCAGGTCAATGAACCCAGCATACCTGCAAGTCCCAGCAGCAGGAGCATAACGGATAATACTGTCACCACTGTTGACGCACCTCCCTTTTCTATCAGATTATGTTATAATTGCCCGGTCGCAGGGAGCAGATCTTTGATTTGCGTATCTGCAAGGGCATTGAGATAAATTATAATGAATGCTTTGCATTCATTATAGCATAGTTTGGAGGAAAGGTCAATCATCAGACCAGAGAATACATCATAGACTCGGAGGAATATAATGTTTGCAGCAGCTCTTAATGCAATAGTCGTCCGGTGTGAACGGATGCTCGAAATTACTGACTCTGTGACATATGCGGCGGCAGAGCATAACGCTCTGCCGCCGGGTTTACGGTATTAAATATCTGTAGTATTCAGTCTGTGTTCATGCGGCGTCCAGATACATTTCAAGTGTCCCTGAGCCTCCGGTTGAGAGGAAGGAGTAGAATGCCAGGATTATAGAAGCGTCGGAGGAATCTGTCGTACCGTCAAAATTAACGTCACCGGCAATTTTCTGTTCCTCTGTAAATGAAGATGCTTCACCGGTGGAGAGATTGGAGTATTCCTCAAGTACCTTTGAAGCGTCGGAGGCATCTACATTTCCATCGAGATTTACGTCTCCCAGCACAACATTCTTCTCTTCTGTGTCTGTACCCTCTTGAAGAACCAGTGCGGATTTTACAGCAGCGATACCCGCATAACTCTTTGCATCCGGTGTAACATTAATTGATACTCCGTTGAGCTGGTCGGATTCAGTTCTGAGTTTATATACTATAGAAGAATCAGTATTGTTTGAACTTTCCTTTACAGGCTTTATCACAGCACTGATTTTATTGCCCTCTGCATCTGTAAGGTAGATACTGTCCGCAGTAATTGATTCATCGAGCATATGTCTTGTGAAACGTACAGTTGCTGTACCGTGTACAAAGGTCGCTTCTGCGATCCCGGGTGTGAGGATACTGCGCATATCGAGGTTCACGTCAGTCTGAACAGGGAGAACGTTCAGCCATTCGGAGGCTGCGTCCTCGTAGCCGTCCTTGGATACTCTGACCTGCCACTCGCCTTCGGGGACATCCCATGCAAACCATCCGGCACTGTCGGTGATCTGCGGATTTTCCTGATCGAAGTCTATTGCATTCCACAGTACCTCTTTACCGTCTGCATCTTTATAATAGATCTCGGCTTTAGCACCCTCTACGGGATTTGAGGGTAGGAACTCGTATGCAATACCGCTGGGATCAATGAGATATTCCAGCTCAAAACCGTTTCCGGTCATTCTTGCTTCTCCGGCAAATAACGGCTTGAACCAGTTGTGTACTGCATCTATCGTCTTATTCACGGCAACGACACC
>DNLQ01000241.1 GCA_003488415.1 Ruminococcus sp.
GCTTTGTCCAGTTCACTCCGTCAGTACTTCCGTCCACCGTGTAGGTGTAGTAGCCCTCCGAACCCTTGCAGATGTACCAGGAGGTCTGGATGTTGGCAAGGTCGCACACATCCTCCAGGTCTATCTGTATGTAAAATGGCCATTTCTTGTGATCGTCGTCTGCGATGAAGGAATTGTTGTAATTGCCGTCCACCGCCCTTGAAGGAGGATACTTAGGATCCGATGCTATGGATGCGGATGCAGGCTTGTCCTGAGACAGAAGCTCGCCCTGCTGTACCGGGTAAAGGTCTCCGGTAGAGGTGCTGTACCTGAAATACGGACAGTAGTCATAGAAGGCAAATCCGTTGTCAAAATACAGCGGACACAGCGTTGTACCGCTTGTGCCGGTCCCCTTTATCCAGCGGTATGCGTGCATCAGATAGTTCCTGCCCTTCAGATCCACTATCCAGCCGGACTGTGAGGAAAAGGTGGAAGAATTGCCTATATTGCGCAGTCCGCTCCACTCGCCGTAAAGGTCGTCGGTAACGCTGTATGCACCGCTGGATGGATACCAGCCGGCTGCCTGTGAGGTAAAGAGGAAGTAGTAGCCGTTCTTCTTGACAAGATTCGGGAACTCCCGGTACTGATCCTCAAACAGTGTCTTTACAACCTCTGTTACTCCGCTGTAGTCATCATTCATCCGGAAGATATACATGGTAGCATTTGCTCCCTGTCCCTCCTTGTTTGCAGCGGCTATAAGGTAGCCTGTGCTGTCATCGTCAAAGAACATCGCCATATCACGCACCTGTATCCCAAGGGGATTGTAGACGTGGTGGACTGTGAACTCGCCTCCGGGAGTTCCGGTTATCACAAGAGCCTTTCCGTCGCTGTATCCGCTTGGCTTCTCCCAGTGTGCCCACACCACTACCTTGTTCTTCTCAGGCACGTAGTCGATGTGTATGGACTCTATCTTGCAGTCGGCAAGATCGGAATTCTGTGTGGAGTCTGCTACATTTCTTTCGCTTCCGAAGTTCCTGCCGTCACGGGATACAGTCTCCGCAAGGTATATGTCATTCATGCCCGGATGCTTTTTCAGTGAGTAGCTGTAGTAGGTGTCTCCCACCTTGTAGCCTCCGGTCTCGTAGACAAGGCTGCTGCCCTTCTGATTGTCGTAGGTGCTGAGTCCCTGTGGTACTGTCACAGGCTCAAGGGACTTCACTGAGGAATACTTTCTTCCTCCGGATGTATCCACTGCAAGCTGGTAGTAGTAGGTCTTTCCCAGCTCCATACTGCTGTCCTCCCAGGACGCACCTCCGCCCTGATACACCTGCTCAAAGCCGTCTTCGAGCGAGGTAGAGCGGTAAAGGGTGAAGCTGTCAGCCTTCAGTGTAGTCGCCCATTGCAGCTCTGCATGGTCTGCATTGTCGCTGCCGGAGATACAGAACAGGTTCCCCACGAGTCCTATATCTGCGGATACGTCTGCGGACGCTCTCTGTGCAGCCTGTGCAGTCCGGCCGGGAAAACAGTATGCTGATGAAAAAGCCATAGCTGCTCCGCAGAGAAAAGCTGCCGTCCGTCTGAGAAGTCCGCTTTTTACACGGTCATTGTTCATTATCATCCACTCCTTTCTGATACTGTGTCAGTATCCGTTATTTCACGATATTACCCAGTGTATATGGCTTCCGGCACTGTCCTTCTCCACCACGAGCCTGTCATCTATCTGCTGCTTCAGCTCCGTGACGTGGGATATTATGCCTATCAGCCGTGAGCTTCCTGCCATGTGCCGGAGTACCTTTATCGCCTGACTGCGTGAATGGTCGTCCAGCGAACCGAAGCCCTCGTCAATGAACATGATGTCGAGATTTACCGATGCAGAGCTTTGCTGTATCTGGTCTGACATACCAAGTGCCAGGGACAGTGCTGCCATGAAGGACTCTCCGCCGGACAGCGTCCTTATCTCACGCTCGGTACCGGTGACGTTGGAATACACCATCAGGTCAAGTCCCTTGTTTGAGCCCTGCGCCGCAGCCGCTTCTTCTGTCATGCGAAGCTCGAACTGCCCTGCGGACATCTCACGGAAACGCCGGTTTGCGGATACAAGGATATTCTCCAGGTACAGACGCTGCACCCTTGTCTCGATATCCATTCTCCCGGCAGTCTCCTTGCCTGCAAGCCGCCTGTAGATGCGCTCTATCCGGGCAGCTCTCTCCGCAGTTTGTTTCCTCTCCTGACTGTGGACTCCCAGTGCATCAAGCACTCCCTTGTCGGTACTGTAAAGGGCTTTAAGCTCAGCAGAACGCTCCGATGCTTCTGTATACGCCCTTTCAGCCTGCTCAACTTCCTTCCTCAGAGCCTCCATATCCGGCTTCTGCTGGCTTCCTACCGCTGCTTCTGCGGACTCTGCTGCTCCCTTTGCTGCTGAGAATGCCCTGTTATACTCTGCGATGCGCTTCTCTATCACCTCAGGCTCTTTCTCATTATACCTGCCGGTGATGTCTTTCCACTCGGACTCCGCAAGCTGAGCCTCAGTCATTGCCCCATCGTATTCTGCTCTGAGACTGTCACGCTTTTCTGTAAGCTCCGGAAGCTCCTGCTCGTACTTCCCGATAAGAGTTATCGTCTTTCCGGCTTTATCCCTGGCTGATACTGCTTCTGAGGCTGCCTGTTCATACTCCTTTACAGCCCTGTCACGCTTCTTTCCTGCCTCACTGAGAACTCCGCAAGCCTCCTGCTCTGTATCAAAGTCCTTCTGTTCCGCAAGCTCCTTTACAGATGCCATTGCTGCCTGGTGTTCCGCATTCGCCTTACTCAGCTCCTTTTCTGCCGACTCCTTCTTCTCACGCAGCTTACGGCGCATCTCACCGGCTTTCCCGAGCTGCTGTGCTACCTCGGCAAGGTGCTTTGCGTTCTCACTGAGCAGACGTTCCTTCTCAGCCGCTGCACCGCACTCACTGTCAAGTATACCGGAAGCCGCTTTCAGGTCTGTACCCTCCGGGAGTACTATGCCTGCTTCACGGAAAAGAGCTGCTGCTGCTCCGGAGCGCTTTTCCGACTGCTCCTCCTTCTCCTTCAGCACGTCCGACGCTGACCTTGCATCCTGTGCCAGGTCATTCTGCTCCTTTGCCAGTCTCTCTGTCTCCTGTCTCAGCTCCTCGATAAGCTCCCTGGTGAGTCCGGTATGACCTCCGACAGCTTCTGCCGGTGAAGGGTGACTGAGCGAACCGCATACCGGACACGGCTTTCCATCCTCCAGCTCTGCGGCAAGTATCCCTGCCTGGGAATCGTAGAAAGCTGTACGCTTTGCCTGATACTCCCCGTTCTTTTCTATATAGCGCTCACGGGCTTCATTGTACCTCTCCTGCACTGATCTCAGCTTCTTCCGGCAGTCTGCGGCAGACTTCTCTGCCCTCTCCGCCTCGTCAAGCTCTTTTCGTATCTTCGACAGCTTCTCACGGTATCCCTGCCATTTAACAAGCTCTACCTCTGCTCCGCTCAGCCGTTCCTGCTCTACCTTCCACTGCTTTTCGACTGTGTCGAAGCTCTTTTCCTCTCCTTCCGCTTCTCCGGCAGCCTTGCAGGCGTCCTCCTTCCTTTTCAGGCATTCTTCTGCCCTCTTTTCTGCCTGTGACAGCCTGCCGAGTATTTCCAGCGACTTGTTTACACGCTCCTCAGTCTTTGTATACTCCTCCCGTACTGCATTGCTGCGTTCAAGAGCCTCTGTTTCACGCTTCACTGCTTCTTCCGCCTTTTTAACGAGCCCGTGAAATGCCTCCTTCTGCTCTCTCAGGTTTCTTTCTGTGTCCTCAGCAGCCTTTGCCGCTTCTGCATATCTGCTGTATACTGCCTTTACTCCGTAGGCTCTGCGTATGGCTGACCTCAGCCTCTCCGCCTCCTTCATTTCACCTTCCTTAGCCTTATATACTTCTATTTCCCTGCGGGCTTTATCAAGGGCTTCAAAGGAACTTCTGAGAGTTTCTGCCTTGGTGTATACGTCACGCCTCCGGTCACGTTCCTTCCCTGCCTTCTCAGCAAGCTCCCACGCTTTCCTGCTCTCCTTCTCCAGTACTCCGCACAGCTCTTCAAGTCCGGATGTCATTTCCTCCATGTCCACCACGTTCAGCTTCTTGCTGCCTGTCAGTCTGCTTCGGGGAGCTTCCACCGACTCTGCTCCTTCGTATCCCTCCGGAATGCTGATCCTTCCTGCTTCTGCGATACACACTGCCCTTATCCTGCCCATTTCATCTTCAAGTGCCTTGCGGCGCTGGTCAAGCTCTTCAACGATGTCGTTATATATCCCTGTTCCGAAGAGCCTGCGGAATATCTCCTTGCGTTTTTCTGTGCCGGAACGGATAAGCTCCATGAACTCTCCCTGTGCTATCATAGCTACCTGCATGAACTGCTCACGGGTAAGTCCGACTATCTCGGTCAGCTTTTCGTCTGTCTCCTTTGCCGGATACACTGTTCCGTCAGGCATCGTCAGCGATACGCTCGATGTCACCTGCTTCCAGCCTCCCACACGGGACTTCTTCTCCATATGTCTCGGCTCACGGCGCACTTTGTACACCTCTTCCTCCCCTCCGGTCATCTCCGTGAAGGTCAGCTCTACATACGGCTTTACATCTATGCCTACAAACTGGCTCTGAAGCTCCCTGCCGTCCTTCTTGTTCAGTGACGAGCCTGTTGCTCCGTAGAGTGCGAATACCAGCGCATCGAATATCGTGGACTTGCCTGAGCCGGTATCTCCAGTTATCAGGAACAGGTTCTGGGAGGGACGTGTAAAGTCGATGACTGTCTCCCTTCCGTATGAACCGAATGCTTCCATTTTCAGCTTCAGCGGTCTCACTCTCCTGCCCCCCTTACTGTGTTTATCACGTCACGGAGTATCTCTTCATCTGCTTCATCAGTCTCTCCGAGCAAGTCCCGGCAGATCTCAAAAGGTTCGGGTATCCCTCCGGCGGCTGTACTGCTCCTGACTGTCTCTGCTCCGGGTTCCGCAGTCTCCCTGCGAAGCTCCAGTATGTTCGGAAAGGCGCTCCTCACCCTGTCCTGCATATCTATTACATCAAGGTCGTCCTTGTCCGTGACGATAACGAGCACGTAATCTTCACTGCTCTGTGCAAGCACCTTCTCCAGCGTATCCTTTATCACCCTCACCTGATGCAGAGGTTCAAGGGGTATCACCTGTATCTCCGGAGCGCTCCCCTTCTCTCCCAGCTCTAAAAGGATTATTCCCTTCTGCTGTCCTGCTTCACTCACTGAGTATGCAAGAGGTGTTCCGCAATAACGGTACTGTGGTTCGGCTACCGCCATGGGCTTGTGGATATGTCCGAGCGCTGCGTAATCAAAGGGTTCAAGCACATCTGCTCCGATGCTGTCGATATTCCCTACCGTCACTGTCTCGCTCTCTGTTCTCTCTGCCTTTGCGGGATCGCTCCCGGCAGGTATGAAGAACTGGTGACTGACGAGTATGTTACGCCGTGAAGTGTCTATCTTTTCACGCTCTATTAGTCTGCGTACTGCCTGGTCATATGTGAGGCTCTCGCTCTCGTCCTCCGCTCCGAGTGTCCTCCTCACCATCGACGGTCTGACAAACGGCAGAAGCCAGAAATCTGCTTCTCCGAAACTGTCCCTGAGCGTAACCTTCTCTATATGCTCCTCCGGTACCTGCGGCGGAAGACCTATCATATGTATATGCTGACGGCTCAGTATGCTACGGTACACATTTACTCTCGGCGCACTGTCATGGTTGCCGCTGATCATCATGATCACGGCGGACGGCAG
>DNLQ01000238.1 GCA_003488415.1 Ruminococcus sp.
CAGTTGTTTCCTGAACGGGAGGTGCAGTTGTCTCCTGAACCGGGGGTGCAGTTGTTTCCTGTACGGGAGGCTGAGCTCCGTCCTCTCTTGCAAAGGGAAGCACCACATAGGAGCTTGTGGCGGAGATGCCGTAAATGGGGTTCACGGAGTTTGCAGCGCCGGTAAGATCGCCGTCGCCGTTCACAGGGCCTGACTGCCACCATGAATCTGAGCTGCCGTCGCCCATATAGATGCCCAGGTGGTGGTTGTCGGCAGGAACGCTGAGACCGTCCATGCCTGTACCTGCGGCACTGTCAACAGTCCAGATTATATCGCCCTTATGGAGCTTGCCGGAGGACAGCATCTCGGACTTGGTAGAGAATTCGTAATAGCATACCTGATAGTCGGTAAGGAAGTTATACCATCTGCCGCCGTTATCGCCCTTCCAGGCTTTTCTTGCGAAGCCCTGGTCGTTGAAGCTGCCGATATTGGGCACCCACTGACAGGTGGTCTCAAAGCCGTATCCGCCGTTTAGGGACAGAGAAGCGGAAAGAGCGTGCCAGACGAAGCCGGTACTGGTCATACAGCCCTTCTCGGCATTTCCGCCGTCAGCAGTTACAAGCTGAGCGTGGGCATCGGTATCGAACTGCCAGCGGTCGCCGGCAGGAGAAGCGGCATAGAGACCGCCTGAGAAGGGAGTACCCTTATAGTAGCCGTAAAGGGAGTAGAGACTGATGAAGTCCACCCAGTCCTTACGGCTCTCCTTGTATATATTACCGCTTGCAGCGGATAACGCTTCATTGAAGTATTTACCGCCAGGTCTCTGAAGGTCGGCTGAATTTGCAACGGATAAGTTGAAAAGTTCAGATGCCGGACCTGCCAGCAATGCTGCCGCTACCATGATTGCTGCTGCCTTTTTCAGATTCTTAAACATTTTTACATCCTTTCGTGTGTACCGGAGCACACAGATTTATATTATTGATACGGCAATAGAATATCTATGATCCACTTTTGCTTTCCGTATCTCTTCCCCCGCCTCCGGCGGGGGAAGAGACACATTTTTTATAACAAGTGAGTAATAACAGGCATATGCCTGCTTATGCCGATCAGAAGATCCTTTCACCTATCTTCTCGCCGTATTTTACAACAGTCTCAACGCCCTCGGCGGAATTGCGTACTATATCGCTGTCCATGCGGACGATACCGTGTTCTGTCAGCAGTACGATGGTAGAGCCGCCGAACTCAAACATACCTTTTTCCTCACCTCTGCGGAAGCTGTATATGCTGTGGTGATTCACTATCCTTCCCACCATCATTGCGCCCACCTCGACCTGCACCACGTCCCCGAAGTTCACGGTATGCAGGAGGGTGTATTCACGGCTGTTGCGTTTATATATATTGTAATGACGGAGGGCTACAGGGTTCACTGTATGCAGCTCTCCGGGAATAAACCGGTTGCCTTCCTTGCTGCCGTCGTCGATATAGCAGTACCGGTGATAGTCATCCACCTCCAGGCGGAATATAAGGCACAAGCCTCCGTCGTACCGCCTGGCAAGGAAGTCGTTCTGGATAAGGTCGCTGATGCGGTAGTATGAACCCTTTATGCGGAATACGTTTCCAAGTCCCGGATTGGGAGAGCATACTACAGGGTATACCGTCAGCTTTGAGTCGCAGGGGCTTATCAGATGTCCCGGCACAGTATCTATAGGGCGCATTTCCGGCTTCACCGTTCTGGTGAAGAAGTCGTTGTAGGAGCGGAAGCGCTTCATGTTGTACTGTGAGGTATCAATGCCGCTGCGGCGGATGAACGGGTGTATCGCCGGGCGTGAGAGCGGAGAGTCCATAAACCTTCCGGCAGCCTTTGACAAAGCCGGTGCAGTAAGCACTTTAAGGACAGCACGTCCGCCGGCGGTATTGTAAAGACCGTTCAGCAGCTTGTTCTGTCCCTGATTTGTCGTGATTATATTGCCTTTTCTGTCCTTGATCATGGTCATCCTCCTCGGAGGCAGGAAATCAGCTTCTTCTTGCGTTGGCAAGCATCAGCTTTATTCTGTTCTCCTGGTTTACACGGGTAGCGCCCGGATCGTAATCTATAGCAACTATATTGGCATTGGGGTTATCCTCCTTGATAGCACGGGACATACCCTTTGCCACGATGTGATTGGGC
The DNA here is from genome assembly GCA_003488415.1 of Ruminococcus sp. GTDB lineage: Bacteria > Bacillota > Clostridia > Oscillospirales > Ruminococcaceae > Ruminococcus. Next base: position 2,147 of record DNLQ01000238.1, read on the forward strand.
AGACAGCCGAAGGGCTGAGTGCAGATGATATTGTCCACTCCTGACTGTGCCAGTGCTGCCATTTCAGCAGGTATCAGCCAGCCCTCGCCCATGACGACTCCCTGATTGATGTACTTGTCAGCCAGTGAGCGCAGGTGCTCGAAGTCGTGGAGAGGCTCAAAGCTGCCCTGTTCCTTCATCACCTTGATAAGCTCCTTCTGCTTGGCGTAGATAAGATCGTATCCCACCTTATTGAATACCGAGCTTTTGGTCACATGGTCGTATATCTTAGCGTCATTGAAGGTACCGGCGGCGCAGTACATGACGAACTCCAGAAGTGAGGGGACTACCGGCTCACAGCCCTCACTGATGAGAAAGTCCTCCAGGTGGTTATTGGCAAGGGGGGAGTACTTTACGTAGATCTCGCCCACGATGCCCACACGTATTTTCTTTTCGCCTGTGAGCTTTACAGCGGCGAAGTCGTCAAGTATCTGTCTGTAGAGCTTCCCTGTCCTGAGGTATTCCTTGCTGCCGGAGCGGAAGATATTTCCCAGGGAAGCCTGCCAGCGGTCAAGTACTCTTTTTGACTCTCCCTTATTACACTCGTATGCACGGCACTTATTGTAACAGGTCATGAGAAGATCTCCGTAAAGAACTGCATACAGCAGCTTCAGGAACATGGGAGCTGATATGCGGAAGGCGCTGTCCTTCTCCAGACCGCTGAAGTTGAGAGATACTACAGGCACCTGGGGATAATTGCGTGCAACAGCCTTTCTCAGCAGGTGTATGTAGTTGGAGGCACGGCAGCCTCCGCCGGTTTGTGTGATAAGGAGAGCAGTCTTGTCGGGATCGTACTTTCCGCTGCCCAGAGCGTCCATGAACTGACCTATTACCAGCAGAGCCGGATAGCAGGCATCGTTGTGGACGTTCTTGAGTCCCTCGTCCACTACTGCACGGGAATCGTTCTGCAAAAGCTCCATTTTATATCCCTTTGCTTCAAAGATGCTGATGAGCAGCCTGAAGTGTACAGGGAGCATATCGGGAACGAGGATAGTATGAGTCTTTATCATTTCCTCGGTAAACTTTGGGTATTCAGGCATCTTGACCTCCTGTTCGATTGCGGTACATTATCATGTA
>DNLQ01000188.1 GCA_003488415.1 Ruminococcus sp.
TATTAGCTTAATAAATGCACAATGCCCCGAAGCGCTTTTAAACGCTTCGGGGCAAAACTTCTATATTGGTATACTTAGTATGCCGTGCAGCTTTTTGTTTCTTGGCTTATTCCTCGTCGAAGGAATCAAGGTCGATTCCGCTGAGTATCTCCTTGAGCTCTGCAAGCTCGTCGGCGGTAAGAGTAACACCCTTGCCCATTCTGCTGTGATCCGGTGCCCATTCACGAATATCGTACTTGGGATCGTGGTCGTTCCAGCTTACCATATTAAGCTCCTTAGTCCAGCCCTTAGCGTTTTCTGAAAGTACACCCAGTTTTTCTGTGATCTCGTATTTAAGCTCTGCCATAATACCTCTCCTTTTTACATAATACTTCTATTATTTTATCATAAATGAAGTCTCTTGTCTATACCCAAAACATTTAATTATATATCCGCATCATCATCATCCGGAACTGCTGTAATAGTACCGGTGTAACGGATGCCGAGCATATCCAGAGCGTCGTTCCAGCCGAACATACCGAGTGTATCGGAATACCCCATGGCAGTTCGCTGTATCTCCTTGCCGGAGCTGTCCAGCTCGTCACGGAATATAGTCTGGAGCTTATCTGAGGTCTTCTCGTCGGTATACAGTACCCAGCCGCTGCCCTTGAGCTTTACAGTGTAGACGTTGACTCTGCCAGACTCTCCCATATAGTCCACCTGTATTTTCAGCATATATGCCTTTGAGACTTCTTCGTCCATAACGGTGTAATACTTGCGTATCTCCTTCATGGAGGAGTTCTTGACTTTGTCCTTGTCTATTACTTTTACTTCTGCCTTTGGTTTGCCTTCGTAGCTGCTGTTGCTTTTAAGTATGTCAGTGACATTGGAAAGATACTCGTCAATGTCCTCGGTGACATCCTTCCACTTACCCTCATCTGCTTCCACGTCGCTTTTCAGTTGTGCGATGTGATCTTCGGGTATCACAGCTTCAATTATCCGCTGTGACTTGCAGTGGTTGATGCCGCTCACGATCTTGTTCACAGGAGTTTTGTAGGAGCTGCCGAGCATAAAGAGAAGCAGTATCACCAGTGCGATAAGAGCGATGACCGAGAGAACGAAAAGCAGGCCGCCCTTGAGGAAACCGCCCTTCTTTTTAGTTTTCTCCGGAACAGGGCTTTTTACTTTGTCGCTGCTGAATGGCTCGCTGTAGTAATCGGGGATAGGATGTGACTCCGGCGCAGCAGCTTCAGAAGCTGCTTCCTCCTTGCGTGACTTCTTATCCTTTTTCTTTTCCTTTTTAGCCTGTTTCTTTTCATGATCCTTTTCAGGGACGCTTTCCTTTACAGGCTCAGGTTTTTCCGGTTCCGGTGCTGTTTCCGGTTCAGGGGGATCGGCGGGAGGGAAGGGCAGACAGTCGTACTCGTCGTCCTCATCTTCCACAGGCATCACGGGACGTACTTGTTCTGAGTCCGCAGCAGTTTTTTCTTCAGACTCAGCTTCCTTTCTTTTTGCTGTACTTTCCGGGCAGCCGCACAGCTCGTTCTCCTCCAGTTTCCTGCCGCAGTATTTACAAAATGCCATTTTGTTCACGCCTTTCTTACATCTCGTTTATCTCAAAGAATATCCTTTGCATACGCATATCCGTTTCAGCTATCTGGTCAGCGCAGGCACGAAGCTCCTGGGAGATCTCCGGAGTTATCTCATTGGAGGTCTTGTATTTGAGCTGATGTTCAAGGCTTGCCCAGAAGTCCATAGCCATGGTGCGTATCTGTATCTCTACCGGAGCATATACCTTCCTGGAGGAAAGATGCACCGGAACGTTGAGTACGAGATGAAGGCTCCTGTAGCCGCTCTTCTTGGGGTGCTTTATGTAGTCCTTGCGCTTTATCAGAACGAAGTCGTCACGCCTTGAAAGCATATCTGCAAGGTCATAGATGTCGCTTATGTAGTAGCAGGTCACACGTATGCCTGCGAGGTCAAGGAGATTTCGTCTTGCAGATTCCGGAGTTACGGGAAGTCCTTTTTTCTGGAGCTTGCCAACAATGGACTCAGCGGATTTTACACGGCTCTCGATATTGTGGATAGGGTTGCGCTGGAATCTGACGTTGAATTCGCCGTCAAGGTTATTGAGGTAAGTAGTTACGATGTTTATTGCTGATTCGTACAGATGCGAAAGCTGCAGGAACTGGAGCATGGTAACAGCAAACTCATGCTGGCTCGACTCTCCGCGCTCTATAACGGCAGGCAGTTGATTCAGACCGTCAATGTAAAAATCTATATCACTCACTTTCAAAGCCTCCTTTTCTGTCGTATGTATCATGGTGTCTCACACATCCGCAAACCAGGGTTTGCTGCGTGCGGATCGGCAAACAGCAGACGCCAAAAGTTCTTGCCGTTTGCTGTGTATGCAGGCAGGTCGTTACTTCATCTGCCTGAGACAGCGGACACAAATAGAACAGTGCGTCACACACGATCTCTGCCCGCCGCAGGCATATAAGGGTAAAAACTGATGCCTTATGATCTACAGATGCTTTTCTCTCTGTATACATTATATTATATCAGAAAAAAGAAAAATGTCAACAATAGGAGGATGAACAAAAAACTACAGGATTGACAGAAACGCATAAAAATTAGTCTTGCAAAGCTGAAAAAAATGTGTTATAATGGGTGTAGATCATCATATGATGACGGAGGTATAAGGATGAAAAAGTTTATCGCTGCAATGACAGCAGGTGTGCTGATGGCTGCTCCGGCAGGTCTGTTCGGCACTTCTACTGATAAAGCTGTCCCATTTACGGTTTCCGCTGCGGACACTGCAGCCGCGAAGCCTGTTCTCTCTCTGCCGGATATCGTAATAAGTCCGGAAGATGCTGCTGCGAACCGTGATGTTATGGTATCGCTGACAGTAAGCGACGCCTTCAAGAAGTATGCCACTGTTGAGATATGGACGGTGTTTGACAGCCGTCTTACTATCGCAAAGGATCAGTCCGGAAATCCTGCTGCAAGTTCAGGTGACGCACTGAGACTGCTGAAGAGCTATCTCCGTCCCTCGGCATACTATGACCAGAGTGAAGGAAAACTGGTAGACCTTAACGGAGTGCGTCTTATAGCAGCCGGAACTGCCAACTACGGTCTTGACGGAACACTCTTTACTGTGAAGGTGACTCTGCCGGAGAACGTAAAGGAAGGTGACAGGTTCCCTCTGAAATTCTTCTATGCGGATAAGTCCACCACCAACAATAATTTCGCAAACAGTATGTTCAACAACATAGCCAACGACGAAGCCGGGCAGCAGATGCAGAAATGGGTATTTGAAAACGGTCTGAAGGAAGGCTGTATAACTATAGGAGACGCTCCGTCTGCCTCTTACGGGGATGCGAACTGTGACGGAAAGATAAACGTATCCGATGCAGTAGCTGTTCTGCAATATGCTTCCAACAAGCTCAAGTACAGCCTGGAGGCTCAGGGACTTGTGAATGCTGATGTTGACGGAGACAGCGGCATTACCGGCAGCGATGCACTTGTGATACAGCAGGTAGACGCCGGAGTTCTGAAGCAGTCCGATCTGCCGCTCGGAAAGTAACGTACATATCATTCAGAAGCCGCAGTATTCCTGACGCTGTTCAGAGGTGCTGCGGCTTTTGTTTTCATACGAAATGACGGAGACATGGTAATTATACTGCACGCATAGGCGCATCATATCCATGCGGAAGGAGCTGTCAAGGTCGCTTGTGAAAAATAAGGTCTGTCGGAGAGCCTGACAGTCAATAGCTAAAAACATCCCCCGGCGGCTTGTCGGGGGATGTCTGCGTTTATTACGTTTTAACTGCTCTTGCGGAAGTTGTTATCGGTGAAGATACGTGCGAAGATAAGTCCCAGGGGCAGCGCCATAGTCAGCAGCACAGCCTTTGTGAGCCACATTGCACCGGTACTTATGTCATTGAGTCCCAGGAAATAGATACCCTTGTACATGAACATTCCCGGCACCATGATGACTATTGAGGGGACTGTGAGGGAGATGCGCGGGTAGCCGATGAAACGCTTGATAGCCGATGCGAGTAGTCCGGCTGTGAGTGCGCCGATGAAGGCTGCAACTCCAATTGGTATTCCGGTGAGATCCAGCAGCTCCAGTCTGAGCGTATTGGCGATCATGCCGATAAGTCCGGCTGTAACAGCCATTTTCTGTTTGCTGTTATAGAGGAAGGAGAAGCCGTATACTCCGCAGAAGCTGGCAATAAGACGAAGCAGGAGCTTCATAAGTGCCGGTATCTCGGACTCTGCAAAGTCGGCAGGGGAGAAGCCCAGTGCCATTGCCGTTACCCAGCCGGTGAGTGTCGCTGTTACTATTATTATCAGCGCATAGGTGATACGTTCGATTCCTGAGCGCAGATCCAGCTTTGCAAGGTCGATCCCGCCGGTTATCAGAGGAAATCCGGGGATTATGAACAGCATGGAGCATATGTATCCGGCACGGTGTATCGTGGCTGCTCCGAGGAAAAGCTCCGCAAGGTGTATGAATATTATATAGGTGATGCAGGCAGAAGCGACTCCGGCTGTGACATTTGCCATAAGGGTAATGTGCTTCTCCAGCAGCTTCTTCCGGACGAACTGTCCCACACCTGCACCGAAGAAGGCGCATATCATCTCGGCAGTACCGCCTCCCAGCAGAAAGGTGAAGGCGCAGCAGGCGAGTGCAGAAGCAAGTGCAATGGCAACAGCGCCGTAGTTATGGGGGATACTCTGTATCTTATCGAGCATTCTATGGAACTGCTCAGCTGAGTACCTTCCTGCCCGCTCCTGGAAGCCGTCTGCAAAGGACTCCAATGCGTCCAGCTGATCGGTATTGATGCCGGTATTGCTCAGTGAGAATGCTCCGGTATATGTCTCTGTACCTGAGATACAGGTATATTCTATTGACATAAGACCGATGTCTGCACTGCAAACTATTCCCAGCGCACGGGAAATCTTGTTCATTGAGGCACGTACTCTCCAGGCGCCTGTACCTACGGACAGCATCATCATGCCGATCCTGCCTACGAGTACGGCTTTCTCCTTGAGCGACGCATCTATTACCGGCGCTATATTGTCTGTATCCACGGTATCCAGCCAGTCTATGGACATATGCTGTTTTCTGAACCTGCTCATCTGTTCCTCCTTGGAAAGGGTAATATGCTAAAGCGGATGTACAAAAAAATCCCACTGATGTATTCAGTGGGATTGGTGGAGCATAGGGGACTTGAACCCCTGACCCCCACACTGCCAGTGTGGTGCGCTCCCAACTGCGCTAATGCCCCGTTCAGCGAGCAGAAGATAATTCTTCTCACTGTATAAATGTACCCCGTCACAAAGTGCGGGGTAAATGGCGTGCCTGGAGGGATTCGAACCCCCGACCTACTGGTTCGTAG
>DNLQ01000075.1:0-197 GCA_003488415.1 Ruminococcus sp.
GTCGGCGTTCTGACATCCGATTCTCCCACAGGCCCCTGGACTGATCCTATCGGCAAGGAGCTTGCAAACAGCAGCGTTCCCGGCGGTCAGGGCGTTCTCTGGCAGTTTGATCCCGGCGTATACTACGATCCCGAGACCGATGAAGGCTACATCGCATACGGCGGCGGCGTACCCCAGGGCAAGGACTCAAATCCCGG
>DNLQ01000075.1:241-548 GCA_003488415.1 Ruminococcus sp.
CCGGCACAGGACGTATAGGCAAACTCGGCAAGGATATGATCTCTATCGACGGATCATTCAAGACAATGGAAACTCCCTACCTCTTTGAGGACTCCAGCCTTATCAAGATAGGCGATACATGGTACTACTCCTACTGCACCAACTGGGCAGGCGGCGGCACTGTGAACGGCGTAAGATTCGGCAGTGCAGACATCTGCTACATGACCTCCAAGAATCCTATGGATACATGGACAGCCAGCAACCTCAAGGGTGTTGTATTCGGCAACACAGGTTCACAGAGGATCGACAAGGGCGGCAACAACCACCA
>DNLQ01000075.1:609-2821 GCA_003488415.1 Ruminococcus sp.
ATCATCTACTTCAAGGGCAAGTACTATGTAGCTTACCACTCCCGTCAGCAGGCTCTCCGCATGGGTATGACATTCATCAACAAGGATCACCCCAACGACAGATCCAAGGACAGCACCGACGGCAACTACCGTTCAACTCAGCTCAACGAGGCGAGCTTCAATCCCAGCACAGGTCAGATCACCTGCAGCGGCGATATGAAGGGCGTATCCCAGATCGAGGCTCTCGATCCCTACACAACAGTTCAGGCTGAGACAATGTCCAACCAGTCAAAGGGTATCAAGGTAAACGGCCTTGGCGACACAACTGTTGCTATGAAGAAGGGCGAGTGGATCAAGGTATCCGGCGCTGACCTCTCAAAGGGCGTTGACCAGATCACAGCAAAGGGCAAGGGCACAGGCGTTATCAAGGTTTGTGCAGGCTCAACAACAGGTACAGTTATCGGCTACATCGACCTGGACGGCTCCGGCGACGAGGTAACACTCGCAGCTAAGGAGAGCGTATCCGGAAACAAGGACATCTACCTTATCGCAAGCGCAGATGTTGAGCTGGATTACTGGTACTTCTCATAAGAAAAACAATAAAGGAACACAGGCACAAGTCATAAACCGATTGATCCTGCCGTGCCTTCTGCACTAAGGTACGGCAGTTCAATAAAGAACTTAATTGTAAGGGTTAAGGACAAATCAGAGAGATCAGAGTTTCGCCGTATCTTTTGGGTTGGTGCGGCGGAACGGTCTCACTCAGTAACAAAGAAATCTTCAATAATCATCCCTCATTATGCGGTATCTCCCTCTGATACCGCATTTTATTATGCCCTTTTGGAAGTGCTGCTCCGGCTGATTTCCGGGTGTGGGACAGATAAATTATTCCTGTACAATAAAATTCTTTACTTTTTTCCCGGATTGTGGTAAAATAAAAGAAGTACCCCGAAAGGAGAGAAACTATGGCAGAGACTATCAGTTCAGAATACTACAGAGCAGAGATAGCGGCGCTCAACGACGAGATAAAAGACCTGTCTGAAAGACTTGAAAAAAGCACACAGCCAAAGATACACGATAAATACGATCCGTTCGATAATCCCACAGAGTACAAGGGCTTCAGCGGCGACTACTCGGTCATAGAGCCGAGGATAACCGAACCGGGCTACAAGATACCGCTCACCCCCGACTACGAGGAGCGGAGCAGCCTTACACACTGGTACGGCTGGGGAGCGACCTGTGTACTGCTGAGGACTCTGCTTGCCCTTGCCGTCACCTTCATCCTCACATTTGCTGCCTATGCAGCTATAAAGCTGGTTTCACCGGATATTTCCAAAGAAGTCCGCAGGAGCTATATCGAAAACTCCTCCATACTCGTCGGCATCAATTCCATTACCCTGACTGTCATCAATGTGATAACCTCGGTCATCGGTATGAAGAGAGCCGGCATACGTCTCAGCTCGGTGTTGAGGACAAGAGACCTGGGAGCAAACAGCATCTTCCAGTACTGCCTGATAGGATCGGGTATATGGTACGTTTCCACCTGCGCCGTGAAGGGACTTGCGGTACTGCTCAGGAGCGTCGGCATGAGCATCGCCTTCTCCCCTGTTGACCAGTACATAAGCCGTGGACTGAATCTTGCGGTATTCGCTATGTATACCTGTCTGCTTGCACCTATTACCGAGGAGCTTTTTTTCAGAGGTATGCTGCTGAGAGTGTTCTCAAAAGCCAGCCAGCGCTTTGCGGTCTACGCATCAGCTCTGTTCTTCGGACTTATGCACGGCAACCTGCCGCAGTTCATACTTGCATTCTTAATGGGACTTTTCCTGGGACATATCACTTTGAAGCACGGTTCGATCATACCTGCCGCAGGAGTGCATATCTTCGTCAACTCCCTGTCGCTTATGTCGGAGATACTCCGCCGGCAGCTCAGAGGTACGGATTTTGCCGTGGAAATGGTGCTGATAGTGTTTGCAGTCGTGGGACTTCTTCTGCTGGTGATACTGCGTATCTCAGACCGCATACCACGCACCACTCCGGAGCAGCACTGCCGTGGAACAAGCACCGCAGCAGGAAGTGTGATGTTCGTCATCACTGTTACCGTATTGCTGCTGAGGATAATATATGCGCTGTTCAGACAAAGCATCTGACTGAAAGGACGTCTTCGGACGTCCTTTCAGCTTGTCGGGAAAGTACTTTTTAATCTCACTGGGATTCTAAAGGGACTTTGTCC
>DNLQ01000067.1 GCA_003488415.1 Ruminococcus sp.
CACCGATGATGTTACGGAGAGTTGTAGCGGAAAGGTTCTCGATAGCTGCCAGAGGACGCTCTACACCGTAGATGTACTGCTTGGCATCTGTTACCTGATAGAATACAACTGTATCTATCTGCATGGTAACATTATCCTTTGTGATTACGGGCTGCGGCTTGAAGTCAACTACCTTCTCCTTCAGTGAAACACGTCCGGCTATGCGGTCAACAAAGGGGATCAGTACGTGTACGCCTGTCTCCCACTCTGCATTGAACTTTCCGAGACGCTCTACTACGAAAACGTGTGCCTGCGGAACGATGCGGAAACTCCTTATTATCACGATAAGAAGAAAAATTGCTACAAGAATCAGAACTATTGCAAATGAATTGTCCATGTCTGTATACCTCCTGAGTATAGTGTATGATGATTTTCAGATCAAAGCTGCACTTTCAGCTTTGCGCCGTTTACTTCTGTGACAGTAACGACACTGTCCTTAGGAATAACTGATCCGTCTGCGGAAATCGCACTCCAGTCAACCCCATTGAGAGTGACTCTTCCCGTACCGGCATCCTGACTAATCTCCTCGATGACTACAGCTTTCTTTCCTATGTCGAGATCGGCATTGGTGGAAACAAAGCCCTTGTTCCTTGCCTTTTTCAGCATTGGCCAGGATATTGCAAGGAACAATCCGGACGACAGCAGGAAGATCAGGAGCTGTCCCACTAAAGGTATCGGAAAGAAATACGTACATACCATTGTGACGAGAGCACCTGCTGCAAGCCATATCGAGACAAGCTGTACAGTAGCTATCTCCGCAATTACGAAAATAACCACCAGAGCTGCCCAGAACAAAACATCCATACAGAAATCCCCCTTTCATAGAATATTTGTAATCCCTATATCAGATCACACTATTATTCTATCACATTCAACATAATTTTGCAATAGGCTACGGCAAAAATTTATTATTCAGACACAATTCATTTCTTTCCAGTTCTGCAAAAGCCATCAGGAACGGTGCTACGCCCTTTGCATCGTTTTCTACCACTCTTTCGCTGAGATAATACTCCGGCGAGCCGTCACGCTCCTGCTCCCCTCCAAGTCCTCCCATAAGGCAGATGTTCTTCATTACAGGAACTTCTCCGCTGAGGTCAGTGTACTTTCTGACGGTGGTGACAAGTGACTCCGTGCCTTCATTTACTGTATCACATATGCCCAGATTCGCAGCCTTCAGCGCTGCGTAGGCGTACAGCAGCGTACCGCTGGTCTCAGGATAGTTCCCTTCAGTTTCCGGGTGTGCCGGAAGCTGGAGCAGCATTCCGTCATCCTGTCTGTATCTGCCAAGTGAATCAAGCAGGTCGGTAAGCATTTCCCTGCAAAGCTGACTGTCCGGCAAAAGCTCTGCAATATCTGCAAGCCCTGCACACAGCCATCCTATTGATCTGAGCCAGAACTCCGGCGACAGTCCTGTTCCACTGTCCGCCCAGCACTGGGATCTCCTTTCATCATAGCCGTGATAGTAAAGCCCGTTATCCCTGTCACGCATGATCGTGCGGATGTTACCGAGCTGCCTCAGTACATCGCTCACAGCCGTCCTGTCGCCTGTCAGAAGTCCGTATTCGGCTACAAACGGCAGTGCCATGAAAGCTCCGTCAAGCCATAGCTGTCCCGGATATACAGCCTTGTGCCAGAAGCTGCCGCATTCAAGTCTCGGCTGACGGAGTACCTGCTCCGTATACAGCCGGGTATATCCAAGTCTGAAACGCTCCTCGCCTGTCTCCTGCCACAGCTTTATCAGGTTCCTTCCGCCGCAGAGATTGTCAAGATTGAAGTCGTCTGCATTCATTGTAGGGATACTGCCGTCAGGTCTGAGATACTTATCCGTAAAACGCACTGCAAAGTCAAGCAGCCTTCTGTCACCTGAATTGCCGTACAGCTTCAATGATGCCATCACCATACAGCTGTCGATGTAATTCCACCTTGCCGGCTTGTTGAAGATGAAGTTCTCCCTGTTCCACAGAGGTCTCAGAGGATCAGATGGAAGTATCATTTTTTCAATATACATATCAGCCGCCTTCCTGCACTGCTGATACCCGTTTATAATATTCTCTGTCATCCTGTGATACCTCCGGCTGTTATGCCGCTTACAAATTTCTTCTGTGCTATGCCAAATACCGCTACTGACGGTATAAGTCCGATAACGGACATCGCCAGTATTCTCCGCTGTTCATAACCGTCTCCTGTGCTGTCGGCAGATAGTCTCAGTGCCAGCGAAAGAGGATACTTCTCAACCGAACTTATCATTATCAGCGGATCAAGAAAGTCATTCATTGTCCACAGGAAGGTAAATACCACTATTGACACAATGACCGGTCTGACGCACGGTACAAGTATGTGGATAAGTACTCCAAGTGTTCCGCAGCCGTCGATGCGTGCCGCTTCATCAAACTCCTTCGGCACACGGCGCAGGAACTGTATCAGCATGAAAACGAAAGTCCCCTCGCAGGCAAACAGTGACGGCAGCGTCAGCGGTACATAGGTATCCAGTAGTCCCAGCCTGCCCCACAGAAGATACATCGGCATTACTGTCACTATTGCCGGCATGAACATACCTCCGATCAGCAGTGCAGACCACAGCCGCTTCATAGGAAAATCAAATCTTGCAAATCCGTATGCTACCAGTACTGACGATACGACCGCAAACAGCGTCTTAGGTATTATGATAAGGAAGGTATTCAGAAAGTAATGCCCCATGGTATACGGTGTTACTGTGCGCCATGCTCCTGCATATACAGAAAAGTCCAGGTGTTTCGGCATGAACCATGCTGAGCTGAATATCTCATCATTGGTCTTGAATGATGCTCCGAACAGCCACAGCAGCGGATACAGCATTACTATGCCGGCAGCAGTGAGCAGCAGATATGCTGTTATCTTCTTCATCAGCTTCATACCTCGTCCTCCCTGTGCTTTCCGGTAACTGCAAACAGAAGCAGTACTGCCGCTGTGATAAGCATGAAAAGTCCCCATGATACGGCATTGGCATAGCTTATGTCACCGTAGCGGAACATCTCGTTGTATATCATCAGTCCCACAGTCTCAGTACTTTTCAGAGGTCCTCCCCCGGTTATCATATATGGAGCGCTGAACTCCTGCATCGCAGCTATGGTCTGAAGTACAAGATTGAGGAATACTACATTTCTCAGAAGCGGCAGTGTTATGGAAAAAAATCCCCGCACCTTTCCGCAGCCGTCCACTCTTGCTGCTTCATAGTACTCCTTCGGGATATCCCTGAGAGCATTGAGGAAGATGACCATTGCAGAGCCGAACTCCCACAAACGCAGCAGTACGATTATGTACAGGGCATAGCGTGTATCACCGTACCAGCTTACAGGTGATGCTCCGGCAAGTCCGAGCAGCTGATTCACAAGTCCGCCCGATGTAAAAAGGAACTGCCACATTATGACTACTGCAAGGTTAGAACCAAGTATCGACGGGATGTAGAAAACCGTCCTGTAGACTCCTATCCCCTTCAGCTCCAGATTCAGCAGCATCGCTATAAACAGTGATACCACGGTCTTCAGCGGTACAAGTATAAGTGCATATCTCACCGTTACTCCAACAGCCTTGCGAAAGCTGCTGTCCGATAACATATGCCGGAAAACACTTGTCCCGGCAAACCTTGCTTCTCCTCCGCTGTTCTCAGTCATACCAAGTATCAGCGAGGCAAAGAACGGATATGCAATAAACACCAGAAAGCCGATGATGAACGGGAGTATCAGAAGAAGTCCTGTAAACTTTCCTACTCCAACGGGATTCTGGTACTGTCTTGTCTTCATTTTCGTATCTTCTCCAGATATTCAGTCAGAAGGCTGTATAGCTCCTCTGCGGCAGAGGCTGTATCCTTCGTGTGGTAGGATACGCTCTCTATAGCCTCATTGTAAAACTCCTTCATACGTGTAAGCTCCATATACGGACTTATGGTTACTGTATCCACTGACTCCAGCAGTCTGTCACACTCAACAGAAAGACCTGTGAGCTTTCCGCTGCTCTCCAGACTCTCCCTTGCATACTCAGAAGCTGGTATCCCTCTTGTTGTCCCAAGTATCTTCGCACACTCCGCATCGTTTAGCAGGAAGTCGATAAAAGCTGCTGCTTCATCCGGATGCTCCGTTCCGGCAGAAACTGCGTAAAGCAGCGACGGCTTTATCATCCATCCGCCTGTTCTGCTGCCGTCAGACAGCAGAGGTCCTGCTTCGAGGACTCCCTCCGGCAGCACCATTTCATATTTGCCCACCGAGCTTCCCCACTCCAGCACTCCTGCTATATGTCCGTTTATGAACTCCGGCGACTGATACAGGGCCGCACTTCCGTCTTCGTCTGTGCGTGTCTGTATCGTCCTGATGACGTGTCTGTCTTCAAGCTCTTTATAAAGATCAAGAGCCGCTCTGAGGTCATCCTTTGTGAAACCAAGGTGTCCGTCCATGGTGATGAACTGCCTGCCTGTCTGCTGCTGAACGTATACTACAGCAAGATACCATGCAGTTCCTCCGGACTGTATATCAAGATCCAGAGGATAGGCTCCGCTGCCGGAAAAGGTATCTCCAAGCTCCATAAGCTCCTGCCAGGTCTCAGGATATTCGGCTCCGAGACTGCTGTAGACCTGTGAATTGTAGAACAGTCCCCTTCCGCTCAGGGATACTGTCACGGCATTGAGTACCCCGTCAACTCTGCCGAATGACAGCACGTCGCTGTCAAATCCGCTAAGATCAGGCAGTTCCGGTATACTCTCAAGGTCGTAGAACCCCCTGCCGTCCGGAGACATTGAGATCAGCCAGTCATAATTGATCTGCATGACGTCAGGGGCTGTACCGCCGGTCATCTGTGCTGTGACCTTTTCCGTCCAGCCGTCCCATCCGCCGTACTCGGGTACTATCGTGATCTCAGGATGAAGCTCGCTCCACAGCTTCAATGCGTTCAGTGTAGCTTCGTGACGGTCATCCCCTCCCCACCATGAGAAACGGAGGGTACACTCGTCAAGTCTGCCGTCCGGCTGTGTCACTTCAGCCACAGTACAGCTTCCGCAGGCAGAGAGAACTGCGCCTATACCCAAAGCAGCAGCTGCTGTCGCTAATCTTTTCATACCCTCTTACCTCTTGGAAATAATCTGATGATATAATGTATCTTTATTATACTATATTCTCAGCCAAAAATCAACCGTCATGAGTGTAACACTGATCCCTTTCTTACATTACGCCGCTGCAAAACTACACAAATTGTTATCAACTTTTTATGCAGTGTGATGATTTTTGCAGTAGGTATTGTGCTTATACTCAAAAAATGCTATAATTAGACAATGAGTACTTGTAACCAGGTATACGATTAACAGTTCCCCCGCTTCGGCGGGGGAATGACACAAGTTGAGACTCTCCGCTGCCTGCGGAGAGTCTCTGTCAGGAGCCTTTTATGAAAAAATGGAATGTCAGTTTCCCGGACAGGAATACCGTATCCAGGCTGATGCTCGGCTGCGGAGTGACTTCCCTTACCGCCGCTGCACTGGCTGCAAAGGGCTATTCCTCCCCGGATTCGGTAATGGAGAAATTACAGACCGACTCTCTTTCTGATCCATTCCTTATTAAGGATATGGATATCGCTGCGGAGGTAGTGAACTCCGCCGTCGATGAGGGCGGTAGGATATGTATATACGGAGACTATGACTGCGACGGAGTTACCGCTACAGCGATACTCTACACATATCTCTCGGAGATAGGCGCTGATGTGATGTACTACATCCCGGAACGTGCCGAAGGATATGGACTCAATATCGCTGCTATTGACCGCCTCGCTGATATGGGCATAAACCTCATTGTCACTGTGGATAACGGAATATCTGCTGTCGCAGAGGCTGAGCATATTTATGAAAGAGGAATGAAGCTGGTAGTGACCGATCACCATCAGCAGTGCGAGACTCTCCCCAGAGCTGAAGCTGTTGTCGATCCTCACCGCCACGATGACTTCTCCCCTTTCAAATTCGGCTGCGGAGCTTTGATCGCTCTTAAACTGGCGGCTGCTATGGACGGCGGTGACTATACTATGGCGCTGGAACAGTTCGGTGACCTCGCCGCTATCGCTACCGTTGCTGATATCGTGAGTCTGACCGGTGAGAACAGATTCATCGTCTCCTACGGTCTGAACCTTATAAACAACACCGACCGCCCTTCACTCATAGCCCTGAAGGAGGTCAGCGGATGTAAGGATAAAGTACTGACATCCCAGGAGATCGGCTTCGGACTTGCTCCCAGGATAAATGCTGCCGGACGCTTCGGTTCTCCCACAGATGCCGTTAAACTGCTTCTGTGCGAGGATCAGGATGAAGCTGATAAACTCGCAAAAAAACTGGATGCCCTCAACGCTTCACGCAAATCCGCTGAGAATGATATCGTGAACGAGATATGCGCTATGGCGGACAGGGATCCGTCACTGCTCCGCAGCAGAGTGATATTCATATGTGGGAAAGGCTGGCATCACGGCGTTATCGGCATTGCCGCTTCAAGGATAATGGAGCTCTTCGGGAAGCCTTGCTTTATCGCATCTGAAGAAAATGGTGAGATACGCGGCTCGGCTCGCTCCTTCGGTGACTTCTCCGTATTTGATGCTCTTACTGCCGCTTCGGAGACTCTTTCCAGATTCGGCGGTCATCCGGGTGCAGGCGGTTTCACTATAAAGCCCGGAATGGAATGCGAGTTCCGGAAGCTGCTTGAAGACTACGCTCTCCGGGAGCATCCTACGATGCCTGCCGCAGAGATAACTGCCGACGCTCCCCTTACAGCTCCGGAGCTGACCGTGGACAATATCAAAGGGCTCTCCGTGCTTGAACCCTTCGGCATGGGCAACGAAAAACCCCTTTTCTATATCGACAATGCTCAGCTTCTGGATATTGTCCCACTTTCAAACGGAGCACACTCCAAACTTGTGTTCAAACTGGGATACACTCAATCGGAAGCCCTTTTCTTCAGGAAGTCTCCCGGTGAGCTTCCAGTAAAAAAAGGCGATATGTTCGACATGATCGTTTCCCTTTCCACAAACGAGTACCGTGGTAACGTGAATCCCTCGGTAATCATCAGCGATCTCAGGCTCCACGGCTTTGAGCAGAGCAGATACTTCGCTGCACGGACGTCCTTTGAAGCGTTCACAAGAGGCGAGAAGCTGCCGGGTAACTACTATCCTGCCATGACTCCCCAGCGGGACGATGTGGTGAAGATATACAAAGCCATCCCAAACGAAGGTATCAGCACCGACGCTCTGTACCTCAGACTCTCCGACAACAGACTCAATTACTGCCGGTTCTGTGTCGCTGCTGAGGCTCTCCGTGAGCTCGGTCTGGTCAGTCTTACTTCATCAGATAAACGTATACGTAAACTTCCCGTAACGGGAAAAGCTGACCTTGGCACGGCTCCGGTACTTGCCAGACTGAGAGCCATGACGGAAAAACTATAGCGCTATCAATACAGAAGGAGGATCTATATGAAAGACGATATGTCAAAGGACAATATGTCCGTATCGAACATTCACCACCCTGAACTTCAGGTGCCCATCCCGGACACCTCTGACGATGAAAGGACAATTGCAGCCCTGAAAAGCATACCGGATTTTGACGACAACTTCACCATTCAGATGCTTGTGTCAAAGATCCTCACTGATGACAAACAGTACGACATGAGCAAGATCATGTCCGCTTATGAGTTCGCTTCCAAAGCTCACGCAGGTCAGAAGCGTTCTTCCGGTCAGGATTACATCATCCACCCCCTTGCAGTTGCATATACTCTCCTGGAGCTTGGTATGGATACTGATACTATCTGTGCTGCCCTGCTTCATGATGTTGTGGAGGATACAGACGCCACTCTCGCAGACCTTAAAAAGCGCTTCGGTCAGGACGTTGCTCTGCTGGTGGACGGAGTCACAAAGCTGAGCAAGATCCCTACCTACTCCAAGGAGGAACAGTTTGCAGAGAACGTCCGCAAAATACTCCTTGCCATGTCCCAGGACATCAGAGTCATGATAATCAAGCTCTCTGACAGGCTCCACAATATGCGTACACTGAAGTACCGTCCGCTGGAAAAACAGCGCACTACCGCACTGGAAACTATGAATATCTACGCTCCTATCGCCCACAGACTCGGCATCCGTGCCATAAAGGAGGAGCTTGAGGATCTGTCTTTCCACTTTCTCGATCCCTTCGCCTATGCGGAAATTGAGAAGATACTTGAAAGCAAGAAGGAGGAGCGTGAGGAATTTATCCACGTTATCAAGGAGCGTATCGCAAAACGCTTCAACAGTGAGATGTTCTCACAGCCGCCTCAGGTTGACGGCAGAGTAAAAAGCATTTACAGCATATACAAGAAGGTGTTCGTGAACCATAAGGACATCGA
>DNLQ01000167.1 GCA_003488415.1 Ruminococcus sp.
ATTGTGGGGCGCTGCCCCACGCCCTGCCAGAGGCGCTGCCTCCGGACTCCGCTAAAGTGTCAGAACTCCGGTGTTTCCGACAAGCTCCATAGTATATTATAATATATTATCAATAATATTTCAATACCCAGATGGGTACTATTGTGCCGCAGCCGCCGATCACCTTTTGATAATATTTGTGAATATTGACATATAATGCCATAAAATGCTATAATGTATCTGCGGAGACTGTGTCTCCCGGCATAACACGACTGTCACCTGAGAAAACAGCATCAGACCGAACTGAGAGGGAGTATGATATGAATAAATATACAAGACTGTTCAGCATTGCCGCTGCACTGACATTTTCTGCCAGCTGTGCAGCAGAGTACACAGTGCCGGGCTATACTATGTCTGTATGCGCCTTTGACGGCAAGTACGACTTTGAATACGATAACGTGTTCTACAGGTATACCGGCGATGACCATACCGAAGCGGTGGTCTGCGGATTTGCAAATGGTATAGAATATGCCTATATCCCGGAATACGTGAACGGAGCAGAGGTCACAGACTTTCCCCGGGAAGTCTTTGATACGATAGAGGAGTACATAACGGTATACTTTCATAAGAATGCTGTACCCGAATGGCTGGCAGATGTGATGAAAAGAACCGATGACGATGACTATGCGGAGATCATCACCAGATGCTATCCGGTGCTGGACTGCGTATTTGCGGACGGACTTATTTTTAAAGTGCGCAGCGACCGTGAGGGGCTCCAGGACGAGCTGATGCTTACAATGGTACTGCGTGAAGGGGATGTGGTCATCCCCGAGGAAGTTGAAGACATGACGGTCACGGCAATAGACGGCAACGCTTTCTACCACAGACAGGGCATAGAAAAAGTAGTACTGCCGGATACCATTGACTACATACCGGACTATGCCTTCGCTCACTGCTCGGTCACGGAAATAAATATCCCAAAGAATGTACACGCTATCCCAAGCTATTTGTTTTCAGGCTGCACTGAGCTTAAAAAGGTGAAATTCCATGAAGGTATAATGGTAGCCGCACAGGACGCTTTTTACGAAGTTCCGATCGAACTGCCTGAAAGTATAGAAGCAGTGACCGTTTATAATCACATATCAGATACCTATGCGGTAAGCACGATGAAAGACGGTGAGTGGAGATGTATCGCAGCCCATGTGAACGGAGGGTTTGAATGCAGGATCACCGAATATATCGGAAAAGACAGCAGCATCACCGTACCGGATACACTGAACGGCGCTAAGGTGGTGGAATGCAGTGCGGTGTTCGGCTCAAATACAGAGTCGATAACCTTCCCGGCATCAATAAAGAAGGTGAATGTCGATCTCTCCGGCAATGAGAATATAAAGAAGATCGTTTTCGAGAGCGGTGATGTACAGTTTTCAGGCAGCTTTGCCGGAAGCTCCGTTGAGGAGGCTGTCATCCCGGCATCCGCAGCAGAAACTGACAGGCTGTTCAGTGACTGCAAACAGCTTAAAAGCGTAACTCTTACCGGCACTCCCCAGAAACTTACCATAGGCATTGAAGCCTTCAGGGGCTGCAATGCGCTGAAAAACTTCGAGTTTTCCGGGGAAACAGAGAGCATCACCATCAGAAGATCTGCATTCAGCGAATGTGACAGTTTAGGCAGCTTCAATATACCCGATAAGTGCAGAAGCATCAGCATAGGCAGCAACGCCTTTGAAAGCAGCGGCATCCTCTCACTGGATGCGGACAGCAGATGGGATATAGGGAGCTATTCCTTCATGAACTGCAAAAATCTTGCTTCACTTACTCTCAACGGTGCAAAGACCGGATTCAACACCTTCCAGGGCTGCACCGGAATTAAAAGTGCAGAAGTCCTCGGAAATACCGTTCTCGGCTACGGGACTTTCAGGTACTGTACAGCTCTGGAGAATATAGATCTGGATGATACCGTCAGATCCGATCATCCCTTTATCAACTGTCCCGGGCTGTACAGTATAAACTCGGTCAAAGCCTGCTCAGACGGCGAATTTGCACCGGAGATCAGGGAGCTTGTGTACAGGCACTTCCTGGGAGCTGATGATGTGGGATTCATGAATGATTATGTCAGTTACAAGGTCAATGAGGCAGTAAAGGAGATCATCACTCCGGACATGACGGATATAGAGAAGGTAAAGGCAGTACACGACTGGGTGTGCAGAAATACCGAATACGACCACGTTTCCACAAGAGACAAGGGCAATCACACCGATGCTTCGGTATTTCTTACGGACAAGACTGTCTGCGACGGATACGCCAGAGCCTGCAATCTGCTGTACCATGCAGCAGGGATAGAAAGCTGCTATGTATACAGCACAAATCACGCCTGGAACATCGTAAAGCTGGGCGGACATTACTTCCACGCTGATTCCACCTGGGATGACGGAGATGTTATTTCCCGTGAATGGTTCCTGCGTACTGACAAGGAGCTGAAGGCTGCCGGAGGAGACCATGCGGCATGGAGCATGGACAGTCCGTCCTCGCTGCACAGCTTCCAGCCGGAGACTATGCCGGAGTGTGAATGCCCTATGGGTGACGCAAACGGCGACGGAGCTGTGAATACTGCGGATATGGTGACACTCAGCAGATATCTTATGGGTGCAGGAAAGCTGTCGGAAGATGACCGGTTCCTGCCCGACCTGAACTATGACGGCTCTGTGGACACCTTTGACCTTGTGGCTCTCAGGGAGAAGATAGTGAATTTATAGGAGAGGCGGTTTGTGGGGCGGAGTCCCACGATGATCTCACAGACTGTATCCCCCTCCACGGACGAGGGGGATACCTTTTCAGCTGATCCCGCACAATAAAAAAAGGCTGCCGCATATAAATGCAGCAGCCTTGTCTGTGCTATTCCTTATTCAGCAGAAGGAGCTCCTACAGGACATACGCCTGCGCAAGCACCACACTCAACACAAGCATCAGCGTCGATAACGTACTTGCCGTCGCCCTCAGAAATTGCGCCTGAAGGACATTCAGCCTCGCAAGCTCCACAGCTTAAGCACTCATCAGAAATAATATATGCCATAACAGCACCTCCATAATTTATTAGGGGTTTAATCCTTAATTTCATTTTAACATAGATTTATGAAAAATCAATAGATTTTAGTTAGCTGATGCTTACGGTAAAGGCTGCTATCTGACGGAAAACAGGGTAAATCCGTTCTAAAATGTTAGTACATACTTACAACGTAGTATTATCAGTTATGTCATGGTTTTCAACATTGTTATTTGTTGGATGTCAACAGTAAACAGCAGACCGGTTTTAAACACACAACAGAAAATCTGTTGAAAACTCACCGAACTGCTCTGCACTCGCCGGCACAATCCCACCGGCGACCAATCCAAACCGCCATAACAGCAACCCTACCGGCGACCAAACAACACTAACCCTGGCAGTAAAACCACCGTGCGATAGCCAGCTTTACTGACGAATCCGGACTAAAAAAGTAAAAGCTGACAAG
>DNLQ01000063.1 GCA_003488415.1 Ruminococcus sp.
TATTTGGGTATAATATTCCAAAAGAGAAACTTGGAGGTGAGGCAAGTGTATGATCTCGGTGCTTTGATAAGATCATTACGCAAGGAACGGAAAATAACGCAGAAGAAGCTCGGAGAAATGCTCGATGTTACCGAGGGCACTATCAGCAAATATGAAGCTAATACCATGACACCGCCATTTGAGACACTTCGCTCTATCGCCAGCATCTTCAACGTTTCAATGGACACCCTCTGCGGTATGAAGCATCAGGGGACGCTCTCTACTCACGGACTGACCGAAGCACAGACAGAAACTGTCAAAGCCCTGGTCGATGCTTATCGTATCAAAAACGCTCAGACGGGCAGGCAGCTCACGCAGGAGCAGTTTGCTGTGCTGGGGAAAATCACAGCCGAGCTGACAAAATAAAGCCGAAGGACTCACGCAGAATCCTTCGGCTTTTTGTTTATGGGGAAATCACGGCATCACACATACACCATAGCCGCATACACCGGCTCCCTTGCAATCAGGCGATCCATGTTTTCCAGCCCTCTCGCCTTTGCAAGATCACCGACCGCCACAGCTCTGAGATACTCGGTATCATTTTCGAGCATCTTTCCAACCTGGCGCTCAATGGCTTCCGCTACGGAACGGTCGAAGTCGGTCAGGTAGCTGAGTATCGTGCCGTCATTGACCAGCTTTTTCAGCCTTGCGGGACGGTACTCCGCTGAATAGTGCAGGTGATACTTGATGTGGTCGGAGCTGAACGCTGTTACGCTCGGCTCGGCA
This sequence comes from Ruminococcus sp., assembly GCA_003488415.1. Taxonomy (GTDB): domain Bacteria; phylum Bacillota; class Clostridia; order Oscillospirales; family Ruminococcaceae; genus Ruminococcus. The sequence goes on from DNLQ01000063.1 coordinate 766, forward strand.
TCGGTGGAGTTGTGGGTGACGGTCAGTGAGTCGGTGTCGAGAACCCATACAGGCTTGCTCTTGCCGCACACCTGAACCTTGTCTTTGCTTCTGATTTTCATAATAATTCCTCCTGTTATTCAAGTCCCCACGACTTTTTCTTTCTGGTGGGTTGATATTCTAACTGCTGTGCCTGTTCTCTCTGCTGCTGCTCTCTCAGCATCTCTTTCGCCTGTCTGAGAATAGTAGGTGCTATCCTTTCGAGCATAGCAAGCACCTCGCTGTACTCCATGTTTTCAGCCTTGACTGTTTTCAGTTCGGAGTACAGTGCAGATTTCTCTGCCCTGACAGTGTTCAGCTTTTCAAGAGCATTATCACGCTCGGTAGTTACTTCTTCGCCGCGCTGACGCAGATCATAAATGGTAAGTTCAGCTTTGTCCCTTTTGTCCATTGCTTTTTGAGTAAGGCTTTTTAATGTGTCGATACGGCTGATGATCGATTCCTTGTTTCTGAGGATAGACATTCCGCTTTTCAGCATATCGTGCAGCTCAGATACAGCAACAAGGTATTCGTGTTCAGCGTCCTCATGTTTCCTTAGGTCAGGCAGATATTTCAGAGCCTTGTTGATCTGCTCGACTTTCTTTGAAAGATCGGCATCTGCCTTTTCTGTTTCTGCTGTCACCGAGGAGAGCCTTTCTTCGCTTTCGGATAGTTCCTGTTTCTTATCTTCAAGCGTACTCTCTGCCGCTCTGACCTGATCTTCGACTGAGCTGAGTTCCGACATTTTCATGTCTAACAGTTTGTCGGCAGCATCGATCTCCTCACGGAGCTTCTCAGCCTTGTACTTCGATACGCTTTTATGCTTTTCATGAGTGCCGAGCTTTACCCATTCGATACCGTGTTCGAGCATGAGCTGTCCGATATGTTCCTTCTCTTGTTCGAGCCACGCCATAGTAATGGTGTTGGAGATGCCCTCTCCTTCAAGTCCCTGCTGCCGTAAAGCACCCGTCAGAGAATTACGGACACGCATTCCGTTCTTGCGTTTTTCATCGCAGACCGGAACGAAATCAAGGTGCAGGTGCGGTGTGCTTTCGTCCATGTGGATCACAGCATTGAACAGTATCAGATGGGGATTCCTCTCCTCAAAGCTGCGGGCATATTCTTCAAGCACCGCAGCCACTTCTTTACACATATCGGAATCCACTCCGGTATCATCACGGTTGCCGACCTGGAATATCGCTTCATGGAATTCTTTTTCCTGTCGGCTGTGGCGGATATGTTCCAGATAATTTGCGATCTTCCGGTCACGTCTTTTCTGTTTTTCGTTATACTCTGCAAGCGCTTCATCGAACAGCTCATGATAGAGCTGTTTCAATGAACGCTGACAGATGATTATATCATCACGGATCCTGTCCTTATTGACATTTTCGGTTATGATAGAACAGTTGTTGTGGTTGAGGTCTCCACAACCGAAACAGCCGCTCAGAGTTCTTTGTACTATACGATCACTCTCCTTATGAATATGCCGCTGATGCGGCTGAGAAAATGGATGAGCCTGCACAGCAGGCGATCGGTGCGGAGCACCGAACAATTCGGCAGGAGCCGAATTAGCTTCTGTTACTCTTGGCAAGAGTAACGCAAAGATACTTTCGACAGCCGAGCAACCGTCTATCAAAAGTATCTATTGCGCCCTGCGGGGCTTTTATCGGCTGACTTAGCAGCCGAAATGTGGGTACAGAAATCAAAAATCGTTACCACAGTTTTTGCAAAAATAATATCATCTGAAAAGAAAAATTCTGCAAATATCCGCATAACATTTTTTGAAAGCCTCTGCACCCGTGACGATGCGTGTCGATGGTGACGGTCTTTTAGAGACCTCACAAACATCGTCACGACCGTCACACATCGTCACGCAGGGTAACTTGTAGCGAGAAAGTTTTCCTTTTCTGCATCAGTCATATCGTGAAAAGACTTGTTTCCGCTATCACCTCTGACATAACACACCGTTGCTTTCGGATTGCCATCAACAGGCTGATACTGAAACTCATCCTCAGCAGTATCATCAGTATCCGATTCAGGTTCAACTATGATAGGGTGATCCTCGTCATAGCGGAGCGTTATCTTCCTGCCCTTGTGACTTCTGGAATTGTTGTACTGCACAAAGTACAAATTGTACAGCTTTCCAGCGTTGACATTCAGCTTCAGCGAGAGAGCATTCGGCTTAATGTCAAGCTCCAGCTTTTCAATCAGTTCTGTCGCCGTACCCTCCCAAGTCGGATTGTCCGCATTGATGAATCCGCCTATCGC
>DNLQ01000245.1 GCA_003488415.1 Ruminococcus sp.
CTTACATACGGCGGTTCACTCGCAAGAACAGAGGCTACAGGTTACGGTCTTTGCTACTTCACAAACGAGATGCTCCAGGCTAACGGCAAGAGCTTTGAGGGCAAGACAGTTGTTATCTCCGGTTCCGGTAATGTTGCTATCTACGCTACAGAGAAGGCTACACAGTACGGCGCTAAGGTAGTTACAGTTTCCGACTCCAACGGTTATATCTACGATCCCGACGGAATCGAGCTTGATCTTGTTAAGCAGATCAAGGAGGTTGAGCGCGGCCGTATCAAGGAGTACATCGGCAGAACTTCACACAAGAATGCTGAGTACCACGAGGGCAGCGTATGGACACTCAAGAGCAACGCCGGCGACATCAAGCTCGATATTGCTCTTCCCTGTGCTACACAGAACGAGATCAACGGCGACGGTGCTAAGGCAATCGTTGCAAACGGTGCTTTTGCTGTTGCTGAGGGCGCTAATATGCCTTCAACTCCTGAGGCTATCGAGACATACCTCAGTAACGGTATCCTTTATGGCCCCGCTAAGGCTGCAAATGCCGGCGGTGTTGCTACTTCCGGTCTTGAGATGAGCCAGAACAGCGAGAGACTGAGCTGGACATTTGAGGAAGTTGACGCTAAGCTCCACGGAATCATGAAGTCCATCTTCAAGGCTTGCGACGATGCTGCTAAGGAGTACGGCATGGAGGGCAACTACATGGCTGGTGCTAACATTGCAGGCTTCCTGAAGGTAGCTGAGGCTATGAAGGCTCAGGGCTGTGTCTGATCCTTTAGTATAACAGACTTATAAAACCAAATCCTTCCGCTGTGCTAAGCTGCGGAAGGATTTTTTATATCCCGTATTTTATGTGCAGACGTTCCAGCTTCTCACCGAAGGGTTTGGCAAAGAGCAGAAGAAACAGTATATTTGACAGGACATAGGATACAGTGTAGGGTACGGCTGAGATAAGTGCCGCCTTGTACAGCGACAGTACAAATCCCTGATTGTACCACAGTACCGTCCATATATCCATGATGAAGGAGTAGGCGATCCCTGAGACCGCACCGTATATCAGCAGAAGGTTACGGCTTCTGCGAAGCGGCTTGGACAGCACTCCGGCAAAAAAACCTATCATGCCCCAGGCAAGTATCTGAAACACAGTCCACGGTCCCTGTCCGAAGTAGAAGTTGCTGAGTACTGCCGCCATTGCACCGGTGAAAAAACCTGCCTCACACCCCAGATACAGTCCGGTTATGATCGTCAGTGCCGCCACAGGTTTCAGAACCGGTATAAATCTGCCGGCAAAGCAGAGTGCCGTCATGACAGAAACTATCACAAGTCTCCGGCTGCCGGTGGACTTCTTCTCAAAGCCTGTCACAAACAGCAGCAGTGCCAGAGCTGCCGCAGCCATTGATACTATCAGGTGCTTCTGACGGTCAAATACCAGTGTTCCAAGCACTGCAAGCGCCGGGATAGCCGCAAACGGTATAAGTCCCCGGATAAGGCGGCGGAGGTGAGGGCTGCGTATAACTATCATATACCGTCCTCCTTCGCCATGCGGCAAAGCTCTGCGGCATCCTCAACGGTGACTGCTGCCGTACATAGTCCCCGTGTCATGCGGACTGCCGCCGTGGTGTAGAAGCTGTTCTCCGGGAAGAACTCAGCCGGAGTCCCCACTGATACCACTCTGCCGTTGAAGAACATGGCACAGCGGTCGGCACAGCCCGCTGCAAACTCCACATCGTGCGTCACTGTAACTACTGTAACTCCGCTGTCTCTGAGACTGCGGAGCACTTTTATTATCCCCTGTTTAGCGGCTGCGTCAAGTCCCTTGGTAGGCTCGTCCAGAAGCAGCAGTTTCGGCTTCTGTGCCAGTACCTTCGCCAATGCAGCAAGCTGCTGCTCTCCGCCGGAGAGGTCGTAGGGGTGCATATCCAGAAGGTGCGTGAGGTCGTAGGGAAGTTCCTCCGGAGTGATACCGGCATCCTTCAGCTCCTCCCGGACTGTGCTTTTCAGGAACACCGTCTGTACGTCCTGCGGCAGCAAAGCGAGACACTCACGGTAGAGGCTCTGATTTCGGTACTCCTTCAGCTTCTTCCCGAATACCCGGACAGTTCCGCTGTAGGGCTTTACCAGTGCCGCAGCCGCCGACAGTGCAGTAGTCTTGCCGGAGCCGTTTCCGCCAAGGATGCAGAACAGCTCCCCCTTTCCCACAGAAAAGCTCAGTCCTTTCAGTACGTCCGGTGAGTACCGGCTGTAGCGGAAGAATACATCGCTGAACTCAAGTGCATTTTCCTCCGGAACGGTGTACTGACGCTCAGGCAGAGAGATAGCCCTCCCTGACAGATACCTCTCTGCAAGTTCACGTCCCTGACGCACGGTAAGGGGACACTCTCCCTCAGCACCAATCATGGCGTGGAGCCGTGACGCAGCCGGCATTCCGCACAGAAGCTCCGGGCGGTCACGGAGACTTCCTATCACCTCCCCAGGCTTGCCGTTGGCGATAAGCTCCCCGCACTCCATTACCATGAGTCTGTCACAGCCGGGTACGGCTTCCTCCAGCCGGTGCTCCGCCATGAGTATAGTTATGCCAAGCTCCTGATTAAGTCTGCGGACGGCAGTTATGAACTCCGATGCAGCTATGGGATCAAGCTGTGCGGTAGGCTCGTCAAGTATCACAAGCTCCGGCTGCATCACAAGTACCGATGCCAGATTCAACAGCTGCTTCTGTCCACCGGATAGCTCTGCGGTATCCCGCTCATACCACTGTCCTATACCGAACCAGCTTGCAGTCTCCGCTATGCGGCGGGCAGCTTTCTCTGCCGGTATGCCTGTATTCTCCGCACCGAATGCAAGCTCGTGCCACACCTTGTCAGTTACTATCTGCTGCTCCGGCTTCTGCATCACGAATCCTATGGCGGAGGCGGACTCCCGGTCGGACAGAGACTCCAGCGGCTGCTCCCGGTATCTTATCTCACCGGTGCGTTCTCCCAGCGGTGAAAGCTCACGTTTTATCATACGCAGCAGCGTGGACTTTCCACAGCCTGATGCACCGCACAGTACTGCGAACTCCCCCTTCTCCATTGAAAAGGTCACGTCTCTTACTGCGTCACGCCCGGCTCCCGGATAGCGGAAACTCAGTCCGCTGACCTGAATAAGCGCCATCTGATACTCACCTCCGTGTCAATGATAACAGGCAGCAGCACAAGCACGCCGTAGGCTGCCGCACCTGCCGTTCTCAGTGCCGAAGAGCCGGTCACTGTGATGTGTGGATAAAAGCTGATGTCAAGGGAGTCTGCGGCTGCGGCTGCTATGCAGACAGCTGCAAGTATAAAGTCTGCCGTCAGCAGAAGTATGTCCCATCTGTGCAGACGGTAGTCGGTGTAGGGAGTCCTCCTGCCGCTGCCGTAGCCTCTTGCCTCCATACTGTCGGCTGTGATGATTCCGTTCTCCAGCGCCCATGTCACCAAGATGTCGAATACCCTCATGCTTCCGCATACTCCGTCTATCACGTTGTCCTCACGGTAGAGTCCCAGCGCCTTCTGTGTATCGTTTATCCTCCTTGCCTGACGGGAGAACATGGGGACGAATCTGACCGTCATGGAAAGCGCCAGTGCCAGCTTTGGCGACAATACTCCGAAGATACGCAGCAGCTTCTCGCTTGTCATGATCTGGGTGAAACTCCTGAGCCAGTACAGAACTGCAACTATCATTGCGGCTGAGTTCACTCCGTACAGCAGAGCTTCCAGAGTCACGGGAGAATCGTTCACCACCAGCAGCACTGTTGCGCCGTTGTGTGAAATAAGGGGATTAACTGCTGCCAGGACCACAAACAGTCCCAGCAGGAACAGGTGGAACCTGCCACCGGAGATGCGGTTGCGCTCCAGGTACAGCAGAAGTCCTCCCGACAGTGCGATAACCGTAACTGCCGGGTGATGACAGAACATGGCGATACCTGTCACTGTCAGGAAGTATACCGCTATGGTAATGGGATCGTATTCCGAAAAGCTCCTCACACTTCTGCCTCCTCAGTCAAGATCATTGCCTACCTCACGGGTATAGAGCCACTCTATATTATCGCCGTCACTGACAATGTACTCGCCGCAGCCCACTGAAGGAGCGACTCCGTTGACGTGGTATATCCAGCCTGAGAGATCTCCGAACTGGTACTCGTAAAGGTAGTTGATGCCTGCAACGTAGACCATGCCAGTCATTCCGCCACGGCTGTCAGTCTGTAATCCAAAGGTACGTGCAGCATCTGTAAGGATGGTGTAAACCGAGTCTCCCTCTGCAAACTCAAAGTCAGTAGTTTCCAGTATAACTCCGTCCTCAGGTATGTACTCAGCGTACTCTGAGTCCTGCTCGTCCTTGATCGTATCACAGCGTATGGTCATAGTAACCGTACCGACTGCGTTCTCCTTGGTGACGGTGCTGGTATAGTAGTCCTCCGGTGAGCGTATGTCCGTAAGCACTATGACCGCCACACCTGCTGCCGCCAGTACTCCTACAGCGGCGAAGTTCTTCCAGCTCCGCTTGCCCAGCGCAAGAAGTATCAGTATCATGACTGCCGCAGCCGCTGTGACTACAGCTACAGCCCAGGGTTTGTAACTGCCGCCGGACTTATTATGTATATGTGATGTTATGACCTGTGAAGCGACTGTCACAGTCGTACCTGACTGCTCTGCCGAGGTCAATGTAACGGTAAAGGATACTGTCTGCGCTGCCGACGCCGTTAAAGTACCGGAAGTGCCTGCCGTTGTATCAGTGACGGTATTCTCCGTGGTATATGATACTTCCGCTGCTCCGGAGGCAGCAGCAGCCGTGCCCGATACCTCAGGTGTGCTTACCTGGGCTGCCGCAGATGCTGCCGGTGTCTCAGCAGCCGCAGTTTCCTGGATTTCCGGTGGAGATACAGGCTCGGTCTGGACCGGAAGCTCAGGTTCAGGCTGCCGGTCAAGGATCAGCAGAGGAGTCCTTCCCTGTGTCATGCGAAGGTAAGCGATAAAGGAGTAGTACGCCTGTACTGTGGCACTGTCATTCATGCCTCCGCCCTCAGCGTGTGCAAAGGAGCCGTCCCCCAGGCGGTACTTCAGCATACCATCGATAGGAGAATTTCCCTCCTTGATGAACCGTGAGTCGGTCTGGCAGTCGATACCAAGTGCGGACAGTGCAGTTATCACCTGTGCAGAGCTTTCGGGATTTTCCGCACCCATGGTCTTGAATCCGCCTGAATCCAGTTGTCTGCCGGAGAGGAAGTCCAGACCAACATTCACAGCCTGCTGTATCGCTCCGTTGTATGGATAATGAGGCGCAAGGGCGTTGATAGTCATGGCAGTAACATCAACGTCGCCGTAGTCGCCTATGACCGCCCATCCGCCGTCACCAAGCTGCATGGAGAGGATGCCGTTCACAGCGTCCTCGGCACTGTATGGACTGCTCACGCCATTGTTGAGCAGGTGGAGACCGTAGTCCCAGCTCATGATACCAAGCTGACCTATAGAGTCCCCGGCAGTACGGGTGATATAGTCGGAGCTGCTGCCGGCGGCGATGAGTGCCAGTGCATACTTCTGACGGGCAGTAGCGGAATAGACGCTGTTGTTCTCAAGGTATGTCTCCAGTGCGCTGCGGTACTGCGAGAAGTCATAGCTACCGGACTGGCTCAGTCCTATGACGTACCACTCGGAGGAGGAGCCTGCGCCCTGTGCCAGAGCGCCGTTTATCCAGTCCTGAACGCTCCCTGAGCCTGAGGACGATACCTTATATGAAACGATACCGTCGGCAAGACCTTGTATCTCACCGACGGTATGATCTGCCGCTCCGGCACTCAGCGGAAGGCTGAACACCAGTGCAGCGGCGGCTGTCAGGCACAGTATCCCTGCCTTAATCCTCATGCTTTCTCAGAGTGAATGCAGCTGCAACAGCGGCTGAACCAAGCACTGCAAACAGAATACCGGAATCATCACCGGTCTTAGGGGAATTGGTCGCACCTGCTGACGCCGGAGCTGCTGTTGTTGCTGGTTTTACGGTAGTAGCCGGCTTTACAGTGGTAGCAGGAGCGGCTGTTGATACATTGGTTGCAGCAGCAGTAGTAACTGCGGCAGGTTCTGTTGTGGCAGCCTCAGTAACAGGCTCTGTTGCAGGCTCAGTCGGAGCAGCAGTAGGAGCCTCGTATCCCGGCACCTCCTCAACGTTTGCGATACTGGATGCAGTGAATACCTTAGGTGCAGACGGATCTGGGCTTGATACCATTATTGTGTTTTCTCCTGCCTTTGTGAACTCTACTTCCACATTTCCTTCATCATCGGTCACTAAGTACTTTTCCTCTCCGTCCACTATGGCAACAAGATTTTTATCAACAACCACAAGTGTGTTTGCAAGAGGTACATTTACAGCATTTCCGTCAGCATCGAAGCTGACGCGGCTGAGATTGAGAGTTACCTTGTCTCCCTGCTTTGCCTCGATGTTTCTCTTGTCGAAGAAGCAGTAGATATCCGTCCATGTCTGTGTATCGCTGTATGCGTAGGCATCAAGGTATGCGCCGTCGGTAAGCTCGTCCACGGGGCTCCATGCCATTTTGCCGTCAACATAGTAGCCGTACATTCCGCCGTTCTCGATACCCCAGAACTTTGTCACCATAGGACCGTACTGTCCCTCAGCGGTCTCAAATCCGGCTGCTCCGTCGATGCAGTAGTTCTCGTGTGTTATCTTCAGGGCATCGGTTATAGTGAGCTTGCCGTCATTATCATAGTCGGTCACTGTGACCTTCGTCTGTGCCGGAATCACCCGATTACCTGTGGGTGCATTGATAGTTACGTATACATCAATGCTGTCTGCTGCACTTACAGAGGGAGCAAATGCTGCACATGAAAGTGCGGCTGCGGAAACAAGTGCGAAAGCTGCTGCTGTGATCTTCTTCATTTTTTTATCCTCCTTGATATTACGAACGCTCCCTTGACGGGAGCGCAGTTATCCTTCAGCTGAGAACTGGCTGCGTTTTCCATCGTCCGAAAACCTATGCCGGCATACCTGACGAGCGATCCGACTCCCGGAGTGCTGCTCCGGACACGGCAGTGACTGCTGCGGCGGATTCGCACCGCCTTCCCCCAGCTTCAGGATGCTTATGATACACACATTATATCACGTCCCGGAGTCTTTGTCAAGGAATAAACATTCTCCTGTAAGGAAGTAATGCTGACAGGAAGAGCGGAAAATATGCTTTATCCGTCACCGTTACTCTCTTTGATATTTCGTTAAAGGGCTTGTATTTACCTGTCCATTGTAGTATAATAGGTGGTAATAACAGCATCAGAATAAAGCCCAGGAAGCACTGATCAAATAATGAATATCACCCGGTGAGGATTTTAAATTATGTTTGAAAGTGAGTTTGCCAGAACAGAATATATCGCAAAAGGCAATGCAGTCCTTCATGTATGGAAGAAAGAAGCACATTACGATGACTACAGGGAACCTGTGATCGCTTCGCTTGAAATGCTTCGCAGACATTCCGGCAGCATTTTCATTGTGGACGCCCGTAACAGTTTTGAGGATGCACCGGAAGATGCTGAATGGGTATCCCGCTTCTTTCTGCCCGAATTGAAAAAGACAGAGTGCAGAATATGGGGATTCATCCTGCCTGATATATCAGAGATAGAAGGTGAAACAGATCTCCGTGCAGCAGAAATAGAAAAGTCTTTCACCGTGATACGAGCTGGATCTTATGAGGATATCATCAGCCAGGCACAGGAGAGCCTCTTAAAACAACACAGTCCGGCAGCGATACAGCTTCTCCCTCTGGAAGCCTCCGACCGTGAGCAATTTATCCGTGATAATCAGGATGCCTTCAATTACGGCGCTCTTGAGGAATTCGGTCAGCGTGATGACCGCTTTGAAGAAGACGGCGAGATCATTTCATATGATACGGTCTCCCGTGCAATAGATAACGGAACTGCATACCGCATAATGCAGGACGGCAAACCTGTCGGCGGTGTTGTCGTCCGGACGGAGTACGATCACGGCGAACTTGAATTGCTGTTCGTATCCCCTGCTGTTCACAGCAAGGGTATAGGCTATGCGGCATGGCAAAGGATAGAGGATATGCACCCGGAGGTCACAGTCTGGGAGACTGTAACTCCGTATTTTGAAAAAAGAAACATCCATTTCTATATCAACCGATGCGGTTTTCAGATCGTGGAATTCTTTAACAGCCATCACATTGATCCGAATGACGAAGACGGTGAAATGTCTGAAATGTTCCGCTTTGAAAAAATCCTGCCTGCAACGCCCGAATCCGTGCAGGAGCAGATCAAGCGCATCACTTACTACGAGAACATCATGGAGCAAGCCGCAGACGGCTCTCCGGAACTGCTAAGGATGCTATCCGACTATTACAGCAGTGCCGCATGGAAGCGTGACTTTGCTGCGGATGAAGCAGGATCACTCCCGACAGATCTGAAACGTGGGGTACTATCCGAGGACGGTATCTATAATCTGCTGGAAGAATGATAATTCCCCCTCGCCCAAGGACAGATGCTGTCCGGGATGAGGGGGATAATTCATATTATACTTTAATAAGCATAGTCCTACTGAGTCAGCAGTTCAATACTATGCTTATATGTGCCAAAGGCTGCGCAGCTTTACAGTTACGCAGCCTTATCTTCAATAGAGCGTCTGATATGCAGCAGTGTTTATTCCAGACCTGCCTGCTGCTTTGCAGCGGTGAGCGTGTTCTTCATAAGCATCGCTATTGTCATAGGGCCTACGCCGCCGGGAACGGGAGTTATATATCCTGCTCTCTTTTCAGCCGACTCAAAGTCCACATCTCCGCAGAGCTTTCCGTTCTCGTCACGATCCATACCTACGTCGATTACTACAGCGCCTTCCTTTATCATATCGCCGGTGATGAACTTTGCACGTCCGATAGCGACTACCAGAATGTCTGCACTCAGGCATACTTCTTTAAGATCCTTGGTCTTTGAGTGGCATACTGTAACAGTACCGTTCTGCTGGAGAAGGAGCATTGACATGGGCTTGCCAACAATATTGCTTCTGCCGATAACTACGCAGTGCTTTCCGGTGATGTCAACGCCTGTAGAAGCGATAAGGCGCATAACTCCGGCAGGTGTGCAGGGAAGGAATGCGTAATCACCTATCATAATGCGTCCCACGTTTACGGGGTGGAATGCGTCAACGTCCTTCTCAGGTGAGATAGCGTTGATGACAGCCTTCTCGTCGATGTGTGCAGGGAGGGGAAGCTGTACCAAGATACCGTTTACTCTTGCGTCACGATTGAGTACATTCACCAGGTCAAGGAGCTGCTCCTGAGTAGTGTCCTCGTCCATAGCGTACTCAAATGACTGGAAGCCTACAGCCTCGCAAGCCTTCTTCTTGTTGTTTACGTATACTCTTGATGCAGGATTGTTTCCTACGATCACAACTGCAAGTCCTACCTTGAGTCCCTTTTCGTCACGGAGCTTTGCAGTCTCCAGTGCGACCTCTTCCTTTACTGCTGCGGATACAGCCTTTCCATCTATGATCTGTGCCATATTTATTTACCTCCTGTGCTTTTTCTTCTTGCTGTGAGAATTTCCGGGATTTCCGGTGAGCTTTCCGTCAACAGCTTCTGCAATATGTTCATATTTATCATCTGCCTCGTCGGCAGTTTTCCCGACCTCTTCTGCTGTGTCCTTTACTTCTTCGGCGATGTCCTCTGCCTTTTCCTTTACAGCCTTAGCAGCGTCCTTCGCCTTATCCTCTGCATCTTCGACAACTTCCTCTGCCTTTTCCTTTACAGCCTGGGCAGCGTCCTTCACCTTATCCTCTGCGGCTTCGGCGGTTTCCTCTGCCTTTTCCTTTACAGTCCGGGCAGCGTCCTCCGCCTTATCCTCTGCGGCTTCAACGACATCCTCTGCCTTTTCTGCGAACGTCTCATCGGCATCCACTTCTTTGTATTCTGTGACATCAATGATCTCCTCAGAAGATTCTTCAAAACCACCGGCAGCTTCCTCTGCCTCCGGAGTTCCGTATTCGATGAACTCCACATCATCATCTTCCACTGCTTCTTCTGATTTTTCACTGACGTCATCGTCAACGCTCTCAGCCGGAGCAGCAAAGGTCTTCATATCCTCATCCTCATCAGGGAGTATGCCGATCTCATCATCAGTATCGTCCAGTACAGCACTGTCACTGGCAGAGATACCCACGTGCTTGCGGCGGCTCTCCTCCAGGAGAAGTCTTGCTTCTCCGGTGTTGGCATAGAGCTTGTATCTGTCGGGATCACGGCGTACACGGAAGAACATCACGATCTGGAGTATGATAGAAGTTATCACAAGTATAGCGGAAAGAGCCTGGGAGAAACGGATATTTCCAAGCATAAGGCTGTCAGTGCGGAGCCCTTCAACAAAGAAACGCTCGATGCCGTACCATGTGAGATACATCAGAAGGAGCTGACCGTCATAGCGTCTGCGCTTTGACCAGAATGCCAGTATTATGAATCCCAGCAGGCACCACAGCGACTCGTAAAGAAAACAGGGATGGACCGCATACTTCTCGGAGATCTCTATCCCCTTCTGGTACAGGTCGCCGTCCATGTAGGCTGCGCTGTTGATGATAGAGTTCTGTATACGTCCGCCTGTCATTCCCAAGATGCTGTCGGTATTTGTACCGAAAGCCTCCTGGTTTACGAAATTGCCCCAGCGTCCTACGCTCTGTCCGATAAGAAAGCCAAGTACCGAAAGGTCAAGCATCGGGAGCTTTCTCACCTTTTTGATGTGGCATATCAGCAGACCTACTGCCACAGATCCGATAAGTCCGCCGTAGATAGCAAGACCGCCGTTCCTTGTCTTGAAAATGTCGATCAGGTTGTCCTTATAGTCATCCCATCTGAGCAGTACGTAATAGATCCTTGCACCTATGATGCCGCCTATGACGCCTCCGATGATAGCATCTACAGCTTTGTCGGAATCTAGTCCGAAGCGTTTCATACGTGGGATACAGTATATCACTGCCAGCAGCAGACCTATCACAATGATTATACCGTACCACTGAATGGTAAGTCCGCCAATGGAGAATGCTGTCGGATCGATATGAAAGTCGATACCGAGTTTAGGGAAAGATATTTCGTTTAAGTCCGTGATCCTTTCAACTTCTGTCACAGCTTATCCACCTCCGTTTTTTATTGGTCCTTCCGTATTCAGGAAGGCTCGGACAGAGAGGTCTGTCCATGGATAAAATCATTATATCACATACAGGGAAAAAATACCATAGTATCTGAAAAAATTTGTTTTTTTATCTTAAAGGCATCCCGGAGAGTAAGCAGAAAGCTCCGGAGCATTTGCCCGGAGCCGTGATTTCACGCTTCTGAGAAGCTGTCCTTATCTGCACCGCAGAGAGGACAGGCAAAATCGTCAGGAAGGTCTTCAAATTTAGTGCCCGGAGCTATGCCGTACTCCGGCGCACCTGCCTCCTCGTCATATTCCCATCCGCAAAGGTCACATACATATCTCATACTTTCACCTCCTTACAATGATATACAGAATATCCTATTGTAAAAACAGGATCATATCCTGACCTTTAAGATCAGTTACTTCTCCAGTGCCTTCATGCGTGAGAGGATGACGTTTGCCGCATCGAATTTCGACATAAGCTCCATCTCCTCGTCACCGTCAGATGTTATCATAGTAATGATGTTTGTATCAGTACCGAAACCTGCACCGGCAGTCCGTATGGAATTGGCACATATCATATCAGCATTCTTCTTTGCCAGCTTCTTCCTGCTGTTCTCGATGATGTTATCGGTCTCCATGGAGAATCCGCATACCACCTGTCCCGGACGCTTATGCTCACCGATATACTTCAGTATATCAGTAGTGCGCTTCAGGGCTATGGACATATCGTCATCGGACTTCTTTATCTTGCTGTCAGCCACAGTAACAGGAGTGTAGTCCGCAACTGCCGCAGCCTTTATCACCCAGTCCGCTGAATCGAGCCTATCCTTTACTGCGCAGAACATATCCTCAGCGGACTTCACCGGCACTGTGTCAACGAACATAGGCGGCTCAACGTCGGTATGTGCGGCGACTACAGTTACCTCTGCTCCACGGAGCATTGCAGCCTTTGCAATGGCAAAGCCCATTTTGCCGGAGGAGTGGTTGGTTATGAAGCGTACCGGATCAATACTCTCCCTTGTAGCTCCGGCAGTGACGAGAACACGCTTTCCCGCAAGGTCCTTTTCAAAGGCTATCTCACGGAGGATGTACTCCAGGAGCGTGTCTTCATCCGGGAGCTTTCCGTCGCCGATGTCACGGTTTGCCAGCATACCTCTCACCGGCTCAATGATCTCATAGCCGAAGTCACGCAGCTTCCGAAGATTATCCTGTACTATGGGATTATGGAACATATTATGGTTCATGGCAGGTGCGATGATCTTTTTCGCAGTACAAGCCATAACAGTTGTGGTGAGCATATCATCAGCTATGCCGGAGGCTATCTTGCCTATGACATTTGCAGTTGCCGGAGCTATCATCACCACATCAGCTTTTTTGGCTATGGAGACGTGCTCGACGCTGTACTCGAAGTTTCTGTCAAAGGTATCCATAAGGCACTTGTGCTGAGTGAGAGTCTCAAATGTCAGCGGATGCACGAAGTTTGCAGCATTGGCTGTCATTGCCACATGGACATCTGCTCCCAGCTTGGTGAGCATACGTGCAAGGTTCGGTATCTTATAGGCTGCTATGGAGCTTGATACACACAGCAGCACGGTCTTTCCTGTCAGCACTGTACTTACCTCCTGTTCTTGCGGTAGATGATAGTGAGTCCCTTTATGAGCAGATCCTTGTCAAGGATTATCTCCTTCCTGCACAGAGGCACAACCACCTCAGCCAGTCCGCCTGTAGCGATGACTGTACACTTCTTTCCCAGCTTCTCTTCTATACGTTCAATAATGCCGTCCAGAGCGCAGGCGTTTGAATAGAGAGCGCCGTTCTTCATGCAGTCTATGGTATTGGTACCGATGATGCTCTCAGGAAGCTCAAAGTCTATCTTCGGGAGCTGTGCAGTACGCTGGATAAGAGCGTCTGTAGCTACACGCATACCTGTCATGATAAGTCCGCCCAGATAGTTCTTATCGCTGTCAACTACGCTCACTGTGGTAGCAGTACCCATATCTATTATGATCTGCGGAACAGGATATGTGTTGATCGCTGCAACTGCATCAACAGCCTGATCGCTTCCGAGCTGGCGTGGATTGTCTATGAGGATGTTGAGTCCGGTCTTTACTCCCGGACCTGCCACCATGACCTCCACTCCTGTGAGCTTCCTGACAGCCTCCTTGACAGTGTTGGTAACTGAGGGGACTACAGAAGACATGACAGCATCAGTGATGCAGCTCACGGAAAAGCGGTTCATCTCAAGTATATTCTTGATAAGAGAAGCGTATTCTGCTGCTGTGGCGCTGTGATTGGTGGAGATCCTTTCAAATATCTCTATCTCGTCACTGTCGTTAACACATCCGAAAACGATGTTTGTATTTCCTATGTCTACTGCTAAAAGCATTGTTATATACCTCCTGTGGCTTTGTCCCTGTGTAGGGGACGTATTATCAACGGCAGCGTGAAGTCACGGTATCCAATAACACCGCAGACATCCGCTGCGTTATTTCCTCTTCATTTCTTTTTCTTCTTGGCTTGCTTCTCTGCGTACATATCTGCATCAGACCTGCGTACCAGCTGATCCAGTTCAGCCATGTCAGATGAATCCGTGCAGTATATGCCAACACTTGCGGATATCTCGTATTCAAGCGAGTGGCTGCGGTTATAAGTGTCAAGATAGTTCTTTATACCTGTCTTTATCTTCACGAGATCGCATTCGCCGTCAATGACTGCAAGCATCTCGTCTCCGCCGTATCTGACGCACAGAGCTCCCGGCGGACAGGAATTCTGTAAAGCTCTTGCTGTTACGCTTATGGCATTGTCTCCTGCGGAGTGTCCGCAGTTATCATTTATGTATTTCAGACCGTCGAGGTCAGTGATTATGACAGTCACAGGAACTGACCTGCCTTCAAGGGACTTCATAAGGCGTTCGTACTCCTTCTGGAAGCTGAGGCGGGTATAGAGTCCGGTAAGGTGGTCAAAGCGGTACATATCCTCTATGCGTGAGGTAAGGTATCGCTGGTACTGCATATTCACGAATCCGCCCATTCCCCAGCTCAGAGAGCTTACTATGGCAGGTATGCAGCAGTAATTCACCTCGTCATAGCTGTAGTAATGGAAGCAGATGTAGCCTATGGGAGCGTCCATGAAGGAGATCACATTGAAGATAAGCGGATATCCTCTGGCAATGACTTTCTCCGCATTCGGGATGATCTCACTGCGGCTGAATCCACGCTGGATGAAGTCCTTGTCATCCGAATCGTAGAACAGGAACAGTTCGTCTCCCAGGTACTGTTTCTTCATTTTTTCGAAGTAGTCAAAGGTATTCTCAGTAGCTCTGCGGTCAATGATGATACTGAGACTGCTGAGGATCTCGTCTTCCGGCATCATATTTCTTATACAGTCTGCCGCACTTGCTGTATCCTCCTGTAACTGCACTCCCTCTGCCACTGCTGCCAGCTTGATATAATCGTCCTGATAGCGGTAGAAGCGGTCGTTGAAGTGACCGAGCCGGAGCGAAGAAAATGCGGACTCAGCCCCTTTACAGCCGCATGAATCGCAGAATACAGGCTTCGGGACTACTGCCTCCGGCTCCGGGACGATACCTTTTTCCAGTATGTCAGTGATAATATTGAACACGCTTTCCGAAAGTCCTGCTGTACCGCAGTATGCTGAAGTTATGCGTGGGTACATGAAGTTTATCTCGTCGATGCCGTCGAATCCTGTAACTATGATATCGTCCGGTACTTTCAGACCGTGACCGAAAATAACGCTGCACACATTTATAGCCATGATGTCGTTGGCACAGATCACAGCATCGGGAAGCTCGCTGCGCCCAAACAGCTTTTCAGCGGCGGCACGGGCAGGAGCAGCCCAGAAGTTGCCGTAGCTGACCATATCGTCTGTAAAAGTGAATCCGTATTCTTCTATTACCTTTCTGAAAACTTCAAGTCTCTCAATGGAGTATGGGTTATCCTTGAATCCGCCAAGAAAGTGGGGACGCTTCGGATGGTGTACCTCCATGACATGGCGGACCAGAGCCTCAAAGCCTTTGCCGTAGTCATACCGCACTCCGGTACATCCCGGATGTTCACCGTCCACCATAATGACCGGAACGCCGTGTTCTGAGGCTTCCTTTATTATCCGCTCGGTAACGGCAGTACTCTTTATCTTTTCATACATGATGATGACTGCATCAGTGACGGAGTAGTCTATAAGACTGAAAACGGAAGAATCAGCTCTTATGTTCCTGTCATCCCAGTACAGATCGGAGTTGATGGCATAAATGAACAGACTTGAATTTTTCTCAGCGAGCAGTTTATTTAGCTGCATGATGAACCTGCTGTTCTCAATATCACTGAGGAGTGAAGTACACATAGCTATTATTTTACGTCCGCCCAGCATAGCATTGACTTCCTTTCCTGAAAACAGTTTTGTCATCTTGGTTAAATCCGGCTGTATTGATTATATCGTAGCAGGGGGCAGATCTCTGATCTGCGTATCTGCAAGGGCTTTTCAATAGAATATAATGAATGCTCTGCA